>CAXGBX010000430.1:0-1566 GCA_964008195.1 uncultured Flavobacteriaceae bacterium | reverse complement strand
CTGTTTTTTCTGAATGACCTCTGCTGTGGCTTCTTTTAAAGAAACTCCTTTATACTCCATCATTGCTGAAATATCATAAGCTACTACACCACGAATAAAGTATTCGCCCCAGCCGGTACTGGAAATCGCAACGGTTTTATTATTGGCGTAGGTTCCAGCTCCAATGATAGGGGCATCACCAATTCTGTTATATTTTTTATTGGACATTCCGCCGGTAGATGTTCCTGCAGCGAGATTTCCGTTTTTATCTAAAGCAGCACAACCAACTGTTCCAAATTTCTCGTCCTTTACAAATGGATCATAAAAAGCGGTTGTATTGCTTTTATCTTTTTCTCTTTCCCTTGCTCTTTCCATCGCTTTGAACCGATTTTCAGTATAGAAATACTCCGGGTCAACGATTTCAAGTCCCTGTTCTTTGGCAAATTGCTCTGCTCCTTTTCCGGAAAGTAATACATGTTCAGAATTTGTCATTACTTCGTAAGCAAGATTAATAGGATTTTTCACATTGGTTACTCCTGCCACAGCACCTGCATTCAGGGTTTTACCGTCCATAATGGAAGCGTCGAGTTCATTTTTACCTTCATTGGTAAAAACCGCTCCTTTAGCTGAATTGAATAACGGACTATCTTCCATAACGTTGATGGTTCTTTGAACCGCCTCCAGCGCCGTACCGCCATTGGCCAGAATTTCGTGACCTGTTTTGATAGCCTCCTCTAGTTTGTCTTTATATGCCTGTTCCAGCGAATCGCTCAAATTTTCCTTTAAAATGGTTCCTGCACCACCGTGTATCACAATCCCGAAATTTGGAATTGAATCTTTTTGCCGGTTATTTTCGGCAGTTTCAGTAGACGCTGTTTGCTGGGTTGAATTTTCATTACAGGCTAAAAGAAAGAAAAAGCCAAGAAGGGCGAGTATTTTTTTCATGATTTTGAAATATTTATAGTGGGGAAGTTACTAAATTTTCATTTTAAGCCGATGATTGCTTCGCCACTTTGATGGAATATTGATTTATCCTGCGCCAGCGATAGGAGTGAAAAGCCCACAGGAGCTTGCAAAGCGACGAGGACTTGGAACGTATAGCGCGGTGCCCTTTTTTGGGCAGGCGCCCCATATATTAAACCTGGCATTGATCTTTTCTAAACAGGAATGTTTAATTTTAGTAAAAATTAGAAAATATGCCAGTAGAAGGACCTTTCAATTTAAATAAATGGATAGAGCAAAACCGCGAAAGCCTGAAGCCGCCGGTGGGAAACCGAAATCTTTATAAAGAATCTGGAGATTATATTGTGATGATCGTGGCCGGGCCAAACGCCCGTAAAGATTATCATTATAATGAAACAGAGGAGCTATTCTATCAGCTTGAAGGGAATATAGAAGTGCATATCCAGGAAAACGGGAAGAAAAAAACCATGAAACTGGGTCCTGGGGATATGTACCTGCATCCGGCAAAAGTACCGCATTCACCGGTGAGGCATGATGGCTCCATAGGATTGGTTGTAGAACGAAAAAGGTTGAATGAAAAAGGAAAGGATGGGTTACTCTGGTTTTGTGATAATTGCAATCATA
>CAXGBX010000429.1:0-1569 GCA_964008195.1 uncultured Flavobacteriaceae bacterium | reverse complement strand
ACCTGAACTGCTTCAACAGTAACATCCATTGCAGTTTTAGAAGCGTACAGCTTAGCCATAGCTCCAGAAAGATCATAATTTTGTCCCTGATCTTTATCCCAGGCGGCTTTCATTACCATATGTCTGGAAGCTTCGATGGAAGTGTACATATCGGCAAGTTTAAAGGCGATTGCTTGATGATTGCAAATTTCAGTTCCAAAAGCTTTACGTTGTTTTGAATAATCTTTTGCAAGTTCATAAGCTCCTGAAGCAATACCTAGAGCCTGTGCGGCAATTCCGATCCTACCACCAGATAAAGTTTTCATGGCAAATTTAAATCCAAAGCCATCCTCACCAATTCTATTTTCCTTAGGAACTTTTACATCATTAAAATTCAATGAATGTGTATCACTTCCTCTAATTCCTAGTTTCTGCTCTTTCGGGCCTATTTCAAAACCTTCAGTACCTTTCTCAACAATAAATGCGTTGATTCCTTTGTGCTTTTTCTCCTTATCGGTTTGAGCGATCACTAAATAATAATCAGCAGAACTTCCATTGGTGATCCAGTTTTTAGTTCCGTTAAGAATATAGTGATCTCCTTTGTCTATAGCTGTTGTTCTTTGTGAAGTAGCATCACTTCCTGCTTCTGGTTCAGAAAGACAGAAAGCACCCAGTTTCTCACCAGTCGTTAATTTTGAAAGGTATTTTTTCTTTTGTTCTTCATTTCCAAAAGTATCAAGCCCCCAACATACCAGAGAATTGTTTACGGATACCATTACAGATGCAGAGGCGTCTATTTTGGATAATTCTTCCATTACCAGTATATAAGAAATAGTGTCCATTCCACCTCCACCATATTCCGGCGAGGCCATCATTCCGAGAAAACCAAGGTCTCCCATTTTCTTGACAAGCTCTTTCGGAAATTCCTGCTTTTCATCTCTTTCAATAACACCGGGTAGTAATTCTGCTTTAGCAAAATCACGCGCGGCATCACGTATCATTATATGCTCTTCGGTAAGTTTAAAATCCATATTGAAATATTTGTAAAAAACTGATTTTTGGAGGGCAAAGATAGCTTTTTGATATCGCTTTTTCAATTGATATTAAGTATTTTTACGAATATGGGAAAAGAGCAATATAGATTGATTGGTGTTATGTCCGGAACTTCGTTAGACGGAGTTGATCTTGTTTTTACGGAGATCACTTTTAATAATCATGTAGATTTTTCCATAATTGCTTCTGAAACTGTTCCGTATTCTGCTGAATGGAGGGATAAATTGTCAAAAGCAATTACACTCGAACCGGCAAAGCTCAATCAACTGGATAGAGAATATACCAACTACCTGGCTGAAGTGATTAAGTGTTTTATTCAGAAATATGAAATAGACCTTCTCGATGCGGTTTGTAGTCATGGGCATACCGTAAAACATCGACCAAAGCAAGGGATTACTTTTCAAATCGGGAATATGCCAATTCTGGCGAAATTGATAGATGCGCCTGTGGTTTGTGATTTTAGAGTCCAGGATGTAGAACTTGGCGGGCAGGGAGCACCCTTGGTTCCTATAGGAGATCGACTCTTTTTTAGTGATT
>CAXGBX010000428.1:0-1590 GCA_964008195.1 uncultured Flavobacteriaceae bacterium | reverse complement strand
CAATAATGCTACCGCTGGATATCGTGAGCTATTTAAAGCTGAAAAAGATAGTGCCACTAAAAGAATTTTTGTGCTGGGAGCATCCACCGGCATTGGCTACCCTTACCTTAAAAATGGTTCTTTTCATCGGTGGCTTCAATATGCGATGAATGAGACCTTTCCGGAAGATAAGATTGAGATTATCAATTTATCCTTAACGGCCATCAATTCTTATACACTTCGGGATTTTGGGAAAGAACTTGGAAATTATAATCCAGATGCGGTATTGATCTATGCCGGGCACAACGAATATTACGGCGCACTTGGCGTGGGTGCAGTAAATTCGCTGGGAGGCTACCCTTCTTTGGTCAATTTCGCGTTACAATTGCGGGAATATAGGCTTGTACAGCTAATTTCAAATGGGATTGGCAAAGTCCAGGCTTTGTTTAAGGCCGAAAAACAGGAAGAAGAAACCTTAATGAAAAAGATGGTAGCAGAGCAGTCTATTGCATTTAATTCAGAAACATATAAAGATGGGATTGATCAATTCCGGTATAATTTCGAAAAACTTCTGACAGATTTAGACAGCAATGATATTCCTGTCTTTTTGAGCACCATCGCAAGCAATGAGAAGGACATTCAACCATTCATCAGCGACAGCACCTCTGCTGAAAATTCTGCTGCGCAATATTTTCAGAAGGCTCAAAAGGCTTATTCAGAAAAAAAATATCAGGAAGCAAAAACAAATTTTATAAAGGCAAAGGAACTTGATATGCTTCGTTTCAGAGCACCTGCTGAAATAAATGAAATCATACGATCTTTTGATACCTACGAACATGTACATTTGGTAGATACATATGCTGATTTTACAGAAAAATCTCCGCATTTAAGTATAGGAAATGAATTGTTGGTAGAGCATGTACATCCCAATTTACAGGGTTATTCGTTGATCGCTTATAATTTTTACCAAGCCCTCGAAAGGGAAAAGGTGCTAGATCTAGAATGGAAAAATTCATGGTCTTTAGAAGAATTAAGAGCTGAAATGCCAATTACAGAGCTGGATTCTTTACAGGGGGCTTACGAGATAATGATGCTTAAACAGGGCTGGCCATATTATGAGAAATTAGAATTTGATAGTAGCAATCTTAGTGAACCTGAGAAAATTGCCGGGCGATTAGCTTTGCGAAAAATCACCTGGGAGCAGGCCATGGAATCTTTGTACGTTCATTATTATAAAATTCAGAATTTTGAATCTGCTTTAAAAATTTCTGAAGCTATTAGTCTTGAATATCCAAACGAACCGAAATTTTATGTGAAGGCAGGTGATCTTGCGGCACAAATAGATAATTACAAAAAGGCAATTTCTCTCTATAAAAAAGCTTTTAAATTGGAGTCTTCAGTTGCTACCGCGAGAAAGGTCACAGTGAATTTGATAAAAGATGATCAGTTTAAAGAAGCTATTTTTTATTTAGAGTTTATCGAGAAAAACGACGCCCGGGATATTATGAGTAAAAAGCTGAAATCAGATTTAATTTCACTCTCAAAGGATTCAGTAGCGAATAGAAAGCTGAAATTAGCGGAACTTTATTATCAGGTTGGACAGGATTCAAG
>CAXGBX010000427.1:0-1598 GCA_964008195.1 uncultured Flavobacteriaceae bacterium | reverse complement strand
CACTAATCGTTCTATTCACGGGATCAAATCCTTTGAATATTCCATCCTTAAAGTCTGATCCAATAACGGCGACGTTATTGTTATTTTCAATATCAAAAACATTGAATTCCCTTCCATCTTCAACCGCTAAACCTGAATTTTCCAGGAAATATTCATTTACTCCCAGAACGGCAATCTCAGGATCTGTCTTTTCATTTTCATATTTTATTTCAGCTGAGCCAGTACCGGTGAATGAAATAGCAGTTTCTGTATAAGGATATTCAAAATTTTCCTTGAACTCTTTTACTTCACGGTAACTTATTATGGGATTCACTTTTCTGTCTTCACTGCGGGAGCTCTGTGTTCTAAATTCATATCGCTGTAGATTAAAAGTGTTTGAGCCCATAGATGCGAAATCCTGACTAATCGTATTCTCAAGAGCGGCTACCGCACTCAAAATGCCTACAAGTGCTGTGATACCAATGGCAATAATTAGAACCGTTAATATGGTTCTTAAGGATTGATTCCTAATGGAATTAAGGGCGATCCTAATATTCTCTCGAAAAAGTGAAAACATGGGCTAAATTTTCTGGCTTACAGATTAGACTATAAAATTAGAACTTTGTTACTTAAAATATCAAATTAGTTTGGGTTCAGTTAAAAATTAAGATATTTGCAGTCCTATAATAGCAAATTCAGCTTAAAGCATATCATGGCACAAAAACCATCTATACCTAAAGGAACCAGGGATTTTTCACCTGAAGAAGTCGCAAAAAGAAATTATATTTTCAATACTATACAAACAGAATTTAAACGTTTTGGTTTTCAACCAATTGAAACACCAAGTTTTGAGAATTCTTCTACGCTTATGGGAAAATATGGCGAAGAAGGTGATCGCCTGATCTTTAAAATTTTGAACTCCGGCGATTTTTTGAAGAAGGCTGATGAAAAAGCATTTTCTGAAAAAGATAGTTTAAGCCTGACGTCTTCTATTAGCGAAAAAGCTTTGCGATATGATCTAACCGTTCCTTTTGCCAGATATGTGGTACAGCATCAGAATGAAATTGAATTTCCATTTAAAAGATATCAGATTCAACCGGTTTGGAGAGCAGATCGGCCCCAAAAAGGAAGATTTAGAGAATTCTATCAGTGTGATGCCGATGTAGTAGGAAGTAATAGTTTATGGCAGGAAGTAGAATTTGTACAATTGTACGATTCGGTCTTCAATAATTTAGGATTAGAAGGTGTAACGATCAAGATAAATAATCGTAAGATACTTTCCGGCTTTGCCGAGGTGATTGGGGAACAGGATAAACTTATAGATTTTACCATCGCCCTGGATAAGTTGGATAAAATAGGAGAGGAGGGCGTGAAAAAGGAAATGCGCGAAAAGGGTATTTCTGAAGAAGCTTTAGAAAAGATTCAGCCCATCTTTAATCTTAACGGTAGTTTTTCTGAAAAGATCGATGGTTTAAAATCTATCTTACAAGCTTCAGAAACCGGCCAGAAGGGTATTGAAGAGTTGCAGTTTATTCAGAATGCTATTCAGGAAATGCCTTTAAAAATAGCAAATTTAGACTTGGACGTCACTCTGGCTCGCGGACTCAATTATTACACGG
>CAXGBX010000426.1:0-1613 GCA_964008195.1 uncultured Flavobacteriaceae bacterium | reverse complement strand
CTATTCAGTCTGAATTCTGAAGCCGAACTTTTTTCAGAAGAAGTAGATATATTACCAGTTGCTTCCGGAAAAGTTGACGTGAAAGTAACAGTTTCGGAATCATTTTCAGAAGAATTCTGTAACCTGACTTCGGAAAGATTTTCCTCGAAAAAAACAGCATGATGATTTTGCTCTGTTTTGAAGAAATCACCTGCTTTGGAATCTAAATCTAAAGCAGTTCCGGTATTGGCAAAAACCGTATTTGCTGAAGTAAAAAGGAATACTTGCAGCAGTAAGAGAGAAAACCAAAATTTCTGATCGTTTTTCACGTTACAAACTTAGCGAGAAAATAGATTCACTGATGAAAAATTCAGCTATAATTTTCAGGAGATCAGGAAATTAATTTCACGGCTTCTTTCGCAAAATATGAAGCGATCATATTTGCTCCGGCTCGTTTAATTGCTGTTAATTGTTCCAATACTACAGCATCATGATCCAGCCAGCCTTTTTCTGAAGCAGCTTTGATCATAGCATATTCCCCGCTTACCTGATAAACTGCTATGGGCACGTTTACCACATTTTTTATATCTCTAACTATATCAAGATAACATAAGCCCGGTTTTACCATCACAATATCGGCGCCTTCGTCAATATCCATAAGCGTTTCTCTAATCGCCTCATCACGATTTGAAGGATCCATCTGATAGGTCTTTTTATCTTTAGGAATATCCTGGGCATCTACCGGCGCAGAATCCAAAGCATCCCTAAAAGGACCATAGAATGCAGAAGCATATTTCGCGGAATAACTCATGATCCCGGTATCGTGAAAACCTTCGTCCTCGAGTAAGCTTCTAATTTCAAAAATACGACCATCCATCATATCGCTGGGAGCAACAAAATCTGCTCCTGCTTTTGCGTGAGATAGGGCCATTTCAGATAAAACTGCTGTGGTATCATCATTAAGAATTTTGCCGTTTGCTACAATACCATCATGACCATAAGCCGAATAGGGGTCAAGAGCAACATCTGTCATCACCACCATTTCAGGAACCACGTTTTTTACAGTATTGATCGCTCGTTGCATTAAGCCATCAGCGTTTAGCGCTTCCGTGCCCGCATTGTCTTTCAGTTTTTCAGAAACTTTTACAAAGAGTAGCACAGATTTAAGGCCTAAACTCCATAATTCCTTTACTTCTTTTTCAATAAGGTCCAGGCTATATCTATAATATCCTGGCATGGAGGCGATCTCGTCTTTTATATTTTTTCCTTCCACAATGAAAAGTGGTACAATAAAATCTTTTGGTGAGACAATGGTTTCTCTAACCATAGATCTTATAGATTCGTTTGTTCTTAATCTTCTGTTTCGGCGTAATGGGTACATTGGAATAAGTTTTAAGTTTTAAGCGTTAAGTTCTAAGCTATAGACCCTAAGCCCTAAGCCCTGAGCTCTAAGCGTTAAGTGAAATTAGGGTTCTGATTTGATTTTAATGTTCTCTATTTAAATTATTTGTCATTTCGACAGAGTGAAGTATGAGCGACGAGAAATCTTATGATTATGAGATTCCTCCTCATACTTCGTTCGGAATGATCTGTGTTTAAAAACAAAGCTTTTCATTAAAATTTTCAGCATAATA
>CAXGBX010000425.1:0-1623 GCA_964008195.1 uncultured Flavobacteriaceae bacterium | reverse complement strand
TTAAAATTTTGAACTTACTGAAGACACTTCCCGAAGCCCATGCCAGGCAGGCTCCAAATGCAATAAGCATTCCTAGAAAATATTCCGGATTGGCAATATCTTTTAGATTATCCCTGAAAATGAGTATGATTCCCAAACAACCCAATATCAATCCAAATAAGATCAAAATGTGCGGTCTTCTTCTATCAAAACCAAACAGATAGCTGATTACTACCACAAATACAGGAATAAGTGATAATATCAATGCGGCCAGTCCACTGGTAATGTAACGTTCGCACCAACCAATTACGCCATTGCCTAAAGTGACCATTAAAATACCGGTAATGGATTGATTAAGTAAATCCGATCTTCTAAGCTGAAGTTTTCCAATGATTTTTAATGCGACCAGCATGATGCCTCCTGCCATGATTTGCCGAATAGCAGAAAATAGAAAGGGAGGAAAAGTGGCTACGCCTATTCGGATTGCAAAGTAGGTAGAGCCCCATACTAAGCATACGATAATAAGAGATAAATATGCTAATAGATTTTTATTCATAGCAAGTAGGTAATTTTTATAACAAAATAAAGCAGAAAAAATGAATGGTTACAGATACAATTTTATTAATTTTGAGGGATACAGATTTTATAATGAAGACTACACTATATCAAAAAATTGCCGAAACATTATCAGATCAGATTCAAAGCGGCACTATAAAGACCGGGGAAAAAATGCCTTCTCTTAGAGATCTAAAGAGAGAATATGGGGTTAGTATGAACACGGTTATTCAGGCCTACCTGGAACTGGAATCACAAGGGTTAATTATCTCCAGACCTAAATCAGGGTATTTTGTTAATTACAAACCCAATCAATTATCTGTACCCTCAACCAGTAATCCAGAAGGAATTGAGGAGCCGGAATGTGTGGAAAGCCTAATCGCTAAAGTATATACCTCATTAAATGATACCAGGATTACCCGATTCTCTTTGGGAGTACCGGAGAATGAATTGTTGCCTATAGCAAAATTGAACAAGGAACTGGTGAATGCCATGCGAAACCTTAAAGGAGGTGGAACTGAGTATGAAAATATACAGGGAAACCAGAAACTACGCAGGGATATTGCCCGGTTCACCTATACTTGGAATGGTAATTTACAGGAAGAAGACATTATTACTACCGCAGGAGCAATGAATGCCCTTTCATTTGCATTGATGGCACTTACCAAAAAGGGAGATACCATTGCAGTAGAAAGCCCTGTTTATTTCGGAATATTACAATTAGCAAAAAGCCTGGGACTGCACGTTATTGAACTTCCTACAAATCCTATTACCGGGGTGGAACTGGAAGCTTTGAAAAAAGTAATTCCTAAAATTAAAACCTGTATTCTGATTTCTAATTTTAACAATCCATTGGGGAGTTGTATGCCTGAAACACATAAAAAGGAAGTGGTTTCTATGCTAGCCAAGTATGGAATTCCTTTGATAGAAGATGATCTGTATGGAGATGTATATTTTGGAAGCAACCGCCCTAAGCCCTGTAAGGCGTTTGACAAAGAAGGATTGGTTTTATGGATAGGATCGGTTTCTAAAACTCTTGCTCCAGGCTATCGGGTAGGTTGGATAGCCCCCGGAAAATTCAAAGAAAAA
>CAXGBX010000424.1:0-1627 GCA_964008195.1 uncultured Flavobacteriaceae bacterium | reverse complement strand
AATTAACCTTTCTCATTACAAACCAAACCAATAGATTACAAACATAGGATGACAACTAAAAAAATGTCATTTCGAAGGAGAGAAGCGACTGAGAAATCTCTTTTTCAAGTAAGTATGCTTTTACTGCCAACTGCTACTGCATGCCGGCAACTTAATTAAGCCTGTCCTGTTGGTCCAAAATTCAATGGTAAAGGAGCTTTATCGTAATCTCTAATTTCACCATGAGCCTGTTCAAATTTTTGAACATTTTCTCCCAGGGCCTTCAACAATCTCTTTGCGTGTTGTGGAGTTAAGATGATCCTGGATTTTACTTTGCTTTTTGGTCTTCCAGGCATAATATTCACAAAATCTACCACAAATTCTGATACTGAATGATTGATAATGGCCAGGTTTGAATAGATTCCTTCAGCAACTGCTTCATCCAGTTCTATATTGATTTTTCCTTTTTGGTTTTTGGGCTTTTTATCGTCTTCCATCTTTTAAATTTTATTCAATTTATTATTTATTTCGATATTCTCAATTGTCTATTTTGTAATATACATAGTCTGAAACTATTGGATCTATCCCCTGTTTTCTGAATTCCGTAGCGATCTGGCCACGATGATAGGTAGAGTGGTTGATTATATGAAAGATTATATCCCGCACCGAACTTTCATAGCTTTCTCCCTTGGTATTTTTGAATTTTACCACCCGGTCTAACTCTTCTTTATTCAATAGCGCAAGACTTTCTTCATAATTTTCAATTTCAGCATTTTTTAATTCGCTCGCTTCAAAATTTTCCCACACGCCAACGCCATCTGCTTTACCTGCGATTCTATTGTTCCAAATCTTTTGGGCGTTTAAGGTATGCGACAAAAGCTCTGTGGCTCTTTTGGGAATCATAAATTCTAAATCTCCATCATTAAATTTCTTAATTACCTCAAGATTATAATGATGTGAGTATTCCAGTAATTCTTTAAAGTATTCCTTCATATTTCAAATATCGTTATAAATAAAAAAAGGCCCGCAACTGCGAGCCTTTTTTCTATTAATATCAGGATTTAGTTATAGTTAACTTCCTGTTTCTTCTCAAGCATTTCATCGAATTCTTCTTTAGAACCAACAATAATACTATCGTACCTTCTCATACCTGTACCTGCAGGAATTCTGTGCCCTACAATTACATTCTCCTTCAATCCTTCAAGTTGATCAATTTTACCGCTAACAGCAGCTTCGTTCAATACCTTGGTTGTTTCCTGGAAGGAAGCAGCCGAGATAAACGACTTCGTTTGAAGTGAAGCTCTGGTTATACCCTGAAGCACTGGATTAGCAGTAGCCGTGATCACGTCTCTTGCAGTTGCAAGATTCTTATCTTCTCTTCTAAGAATCGAGTTTTCATCTCTAAGATCTCTTGGAGAAATAATCTGACCTGCTTTCACTTTTTCTGAATCACCAGCATCTTCGATAACTTTCATTCCGAATAACTTATTGTTTTCTTCAATGAAGTCATCTTTATGAACCAATTGATTTTCAAGGAAAATAGTATCTCCCGGATCAACAATTCTTACCTTACGCATCATTTGTCTTACAACAACCTCAAAATGCTTATCATTAATCTTCACACCCTGTAAACGGTATACCTCCTGAA
>CAXGBX010000423.1:0-1652 GCA_964008195.1 uncultured Flavobacteriaceae bacterium | reverse complement strand
TGTAATTGAACCGGAAATTCCTGAATCTGAAAGACAAAAGGTAATTGATAGGCTAAATGGTTTTAAAGCTGATATTGAAGAAAATGGAGCAAGCTTTTCAACCAAAGCGGTGCTTTATTCTCAGGATCCTGGAAATGCCTCAGACGGCGGTAGAATAACCCTTACCAGAAAGGATGCATTCGTAAAAGAATTCAAAGATGTGGCTTTTAGCCTGCAGGAAGGTGAAATTAGTGATCCTTTTGAAACTGAATTTGGTTATCATATTATTCAGGTGGATAAAATCAGGGGTCAGACAGTTGATTTGAGACATATTATTTTAATTCCTGATGTAACCAATGCTTCAGTAGAAGCTGCTAAAACCGAAATTGATACTTTAAGAAGTAAGATTGTTGTCGGAGATATAGACTTTGCGGCTGCCGCAAAGGAAGCTTCAGATGAAGAAGAAACGAAGAATGATGGTGGTAAACTAATAAATCCACGTACCGGGGATACGCGTTTTGAACTGACTAAAATTGATCCTGAATTATTTAAGCAGGTGGAAGAATTGGATGAAGGTGATGTTTCTTTGGTGCTTACTCAAAAAGATAGAACGGGTAGACCACAATTCAAGATCATTAAGGTGACCAAAAAGATTGCTGAGCACGAAGCAGATTATGCTACAGATTATCTAAAAATCAAAGATCTCGCACTTAGGGACAAGCAGTTGAAAGCTATTGAAGAATGGCAAACCCAAAAAATAAGTGATACTTATATAAAAGTAAATGGAAAGTATCGTGACTGTGAGTATACCAGTAACTGGGTAAAAAAATAAAACAGTCTATGTCTGACGTTGCATTGGTAGAAAAACTGGTAGAAAAACATCGCGATCTAAGAAAAGAAATTGCGAAAGTGATCGTAGGTCAGGATGAGGTGGTGAACCAGATCCTGTTATCAATTTTCTCCGGTGGCCACTCCTTGTTGATTGGAGTTCCCGGGCTTGCCAAAACCTTAATGGTAAATACAATTTCCCAGGCACTTGGCCTGGATTTCAAAAGAATTCAGTTTACTCCAGATTTAATGCCAAGTGATATTCTGGGATCTGAGATACTGGACGAGAACAGGAAATTTAAATTTATCAAGGGCCCAATATTTACTAATATCTTATTGGCAGATGAGATCAATAGAACTCCGCCAAAAACCCAGGCAGCCTTATTGGAAGCCATGCAGGAGAGAGCGGTAACCGTTGCAGGGCATCATTATAAATTAGATCTTCCATACTTTGTGTTGGCTACGCAAAACCCCATAGAGCAGGAGGGGACCTATCCTCTGCCAGAAGCACAATTAGACCGTTTTATGTTTGCCATTCACCTGGATTATCCAAGTTTTCAGGAAGAAGTTGATGTGGTAAAAACTACAACCTCAGATAATTCAAATACAGTAAACGCTTTATTTACGGCTAAGGGAATTTCAGATATTCAGCATGTGATTCGTAGAATTCCTGTGTCAGATAACGTAGTGGAATATGCTGTTAGACTTGTTGGAAAAACAAGACCATTGAATGGTGCACCAGAGCTGGTCACCAATTATGTAGACTGGGGGGCAGGTCCCAGGGCTTCACAAAATTTGATCATGGCAGCCAAAGCTCATGCTGCTGTAAATGGCAAATTTTCACC
>CAXGBX010000422.1:0-1653 GCA_964008195.1 uncultured Flavobacteriaceae bacterium | reverse complement strand
TGGGTAGCATTTTTAACCAGGTTGGTGACTACCCTTATCAATTGCGTCCTGTCAAACTTGGCCAGGATTTCCTCTTTTTCAGATTTAAATTCGATATAATTTTCATTGAAAATATCCAGTGCCAGTTTTACGATTTTCGGCACATTTAAAGTTTCATTTTGTTGCGCGGGCATCTTTGCAAAATTTGAAAAAGCGGCGGCGATAGAACTCATGGTATCTATCTGATTAATGAGGGTATTGCTGTATTCTTCTACTTTCTGCTCTATTTCAGGATCATTCCTATCAAAATTACGCTGAAAACTCTGTACGCTCAAACGCATTGGGGTTAAAGGATTTTTGATCTCATGGGCTACCTGCTTGGCCATTTCCCTCCAGGCCTGTTCCCGTTCACCGGTTGCCAGTTTTACGGCACTTTCTTCCAGTTCGTCTATCATACTATTGTAAGCTGAAACGAGGGCATAAATCTCTTCTGTAGCATTTGAAATTTCAATCTTTTGATTACGCTTATCCAGCCTGGTTTGATTGATTTTTTCTGAAATGATCTTCAGGGATTTGGTGATATATTTTGAAAGGAAAAAGGAGAGAATGATCGCTATTAGAAGCATAAAAAGATAGACTTCTGCCATTCTCACCAGGAAATTGTTCAGGTCCCGGTTAAGCAAACTATCATCCTGAAGATAGGGTAAATACAGGATAGCGAGTGGTTTAAATTTATGATCGGTTACATAACTATAAGAAGATTGATATTTTTGTCCGTTTACCTCTGTTTTCTTCAAAAAATGTTTATTTGAAGTAGCGTCCAGTTTAGTAAGTATCTTCTCAGGAATCTTTACATCAGTAGTATCTTTAAAAAAAGATTCATCAGATTTTATTACGAGCCTACCGTTCAGATCATAAATATGGATCTGCATTTCATGCACCTCAGCCATTTCGTCAATATTCTGCCTGAAGATGGGCTCCATATTTTCAGTATCTACCACATAAGTGGTGCTGGCCAGGACAAATTTGATGTTTTCCAGAATTGCCTTTTGCTTGCGTTCCAGACGTTCTTTGTGGTAATTTTCGGCTTCCTGCTTGTATTGATAAACCGTAACCCCAAAAATGAGGATAGACGCTCCCAACACCAGTAAGATCATGGAAATAAAAATCCGGGTTCGTAAAGATAATTTAACCAGTTTCATAGTTGCTGACTTGCCTCTGTTGTTGCAATTATCACACCATTTCAGGCATCAGGATTCTTTGTCCTGATTCGTTTGTATAACTTTATCCCCAGCATCAGGATAATTCCCAATAAGAATATGCCTATTACCCCGTAGATCCAGTTAATGGCATCTCTAACAATTACCAGAAAAATAACCGAAAACAGGATCAAGGTAGAACCTTCATTCCAGATCCTCATTTTATTGGAACTCCATTTAATTACATCTTTTTGAAGTTCCCTAAAAATAAGATGACATTTAAAATGATAAGCGAATAACAAAACCACAAACCCAAGTTTTACATGCATCCAGGGTTGCTGGAGCCATTCCGGAATCAAGTATAACAGGGTAAAAGCAAAAACTGAAGCGAGGACCGCGGAAGGCCAGGTGATGATAAACCAGAGGCGTTTTGTCATAAGCTTCAACTGCTTTACCAAAATAGATCTTTCCGGCT
>CAXGBX010000421.1:0-1662 GCA_964008195.1 uncultured Flavobacteriaceae bacterium | reverse complement strand
TATACAATTTTGAAGAGGAATTCCGGGCTGTTAAATGGTCGTTAAATATGTTAGTTAGAATAATAATATGACCATCTAAAAAGTTTTAGTAATTAAATAATATCCGAAAAAATGAAAAAAATAGTAACACTTATCTTTGTTTCTATCCTTGGTGGAGCAGTGAGCCTTGGAAGCTACAAATTGTTTTTCGAAGAAGAATCTGAGCAATTTTTACCTCAGGAAACAAAAAATTCCTTCGTTCCGGTGAACAATTCAAACATCTACGGGACTAACGTAGATTTTACCGAAGCAGCTGAAAAAACCGTTCATGCAGTAGTCCACGTGAAAAATGTAGCTGTATTCAAAAGTGGACCACGTAGTATTTGGGAATACACCCCTTATGGAAATAGTGGCGGAAGAGCGCTGCAAGGTGCCGGTTCAGGCGTAATCATTACTCCAGATGGTTATATCGTAACAAATAATCATGTAATTGATGGTGCCAGCGAAATTGAAGTAACCCTGAATAATAATAAAACTTATAAAGCCGAAGTGATAGGGAGTGATCCTATTTCTGATATTGCCCTGATAAAAGTTGATGCTGATGAAGATTTAGAATATATTCCATTTGGAAATTCAGATAACCTTGAATTGGGCGAATGGGTACTGGCAGTAGGAAATCCTTTCAATTTAAAATCTACTGTCACTGCTGGAATTATCAGTGCAAAGGCTCGTGACCTGAATGTTCGCGATAGTTCACCACAATCATTTATTCAAACCGATGCTGCCATAAATCCTGGGAACAGTGGTGGAGCGCTTGTAAATATTAATGGAGAACTAATAGGTATTAACACGGCCATAAGTTCCCCAAGTGGAAGCTATATTGGTTATGCATTTGCCGTTCCTTCGAACAACGCAAGAAAGATTGTGGAAGATATCATGGAGTTTGGCGATGTTAAAAAAGGGATTTTGGGGATTCGTGGCCAAGGAATTACCCCGGAAGCTATCCAGAGATTGGAGCTTAAAGAATCTCAGGGAGTCTTTGTAAGTGAGGTAACTCCCGGAAGCGGTGCTGAAAAATCTGGAATTCGTCAAAATGATATCATTAGAAAAATTGACAATATCGAGATCAATAAATTTTCAGATCTTACCGGGTACATCAATTCTAAAAGACCTGGTGATCAGGTAAATGTGATGCTACTTCGTGATGGTAAGGAAAAAGAGGTGAATGTAAAATTATCAGAACTTAGTGTGTATGCTATTCCTGTTCTGGGGCTGGAAGTTGCAAATGCCTCTTCAGAAGAGTTAAAAGCTTACCAGGCTCCAAATGGCGTGAAAATAAATCGAACTTTGAATGAGGATTTACCATCGGCAGACCTTGTTGGAGGTATTATTGCCGAAATAAATAACCAAAAAGTATCTTCCATTCGGGATGTACAGGAGATTATGCAAAGTAGAACGAGATCAAATTCTATTGTGATCACTTATTATAATAGGAATGGTGAAAAACAAAGAATAATCTGGAGATAATTTTAAGAAAATGCAATATAAAGAGACCCTTCCCAACTGAAGGGTTTTTTTATGCATAAAAGTTTTTACGAAAACGTTTGAAATATATACTTTTGCGGAAAATATAACAACACAACTTAACATGGACTTTAATAAAGTTTACGAAAAAGAACTTTC
>CAXGBX010000420.1:0-1663 GCA_964008195.1 uncultured Flavobacteriaceae bacterium | reverse complement strand
TTTGAGGGCATCCAAGAAACGTGCCGAAGCATCAACACCTTTCACGTTAAGTCCCATATCTTTATATTGATCCAGGACACTATCAAATTCGTTCTTTCTCAACAATCCGTTATTCACAAAAATACAATACAGGTTCTTCCCAATGGCTTTGTGCAAAAGCACTGCCGCTACCGTAGAATCTACACCACCACTCAGGCCTAGCACTACTTTATCATCACCCACTTTCTCCTGTAATTCTGAAACTGTTAAATCCACAAATTTACCTGGTGTCCAGCTCTGCTTAGTTCCTGAAATCTTTACGAGAAAATTCTCCAACAATTGTTTTCCATCTGTAGAATGATATACTTCTGGATGAAATTGTATTGCATAGGTTTCTTCGCCCTCAATTCTGTAAGCAGCATTCAACACATCACCGGTACTTGCAAGTCTAACTGCGTTTTCGGGAAGTTTGATGATAGAATCACTATGACTCATCCAAACCTGTGAATTTTCCTTGATATTTTCAAATAAAGGTTCAGCATCTTTAATTACTGAAAGATTCGCTCTCCCAAATTCCCGGGTATCTGAAGGTTCTACTTTTCCGCCGGAAAAATGTGCCAGATATTGCGCACCATAACAAACAGCTAACATAGGCAGTTTTCCACGGATTTCTGAAAGATCGGGATGCGGAGCGTCTTCCGCTCTAACGGAAAACGGACTTCCAGAAAGGATTACAGATTTAAATCCCGATAAATCTTCAGGTATTTTATGATAAGGGTAAATTTCGCAGTAGATATTTAGTTCTCTTACTCTTCTCGCGATAAGCTGAGTATATTGAGATCCAAAATCCAGGATGAGTACGTTGTTTTGCATGCGCAAAAATAGGAAATTGAGAAAAAAAGAAAGCACGGGAATTAATAAAATTTCTATATTTAAAAAAGCTTAATATTCTTCACATGAAATATATCAGCGCGATCATTTTTTCTATTGCTATTGTCCTTGCAGCCTGGTTTTTAGGTGATGCCTATGTTTCCCGGGCAAATCCTGATGGTGTGATTTCTGTTACCGGTTCTGGTAGCGAAAATTTTAATTCAGATCTTATCGTTTGGGAAGGGAGGTTGAGCAGATCTAATTCTAATCTGGAACAAGCCTACAATCAGTTAAACCGGGATAAAGAAATTGTTCGAAATTATCTGACGGAACAGGGTATAAAACCTGAAAATATCGTCTTTAATTCTGTACAAACGAATGAACAAAGGGAAAATCAATATCAAAATGGAAATTATACCGGGAGTATATTTAAAGCTTATGAACTGATTCAATCGGTAAAAATAGAATCTTCAGATGTTGAATTGATCGAAGGAGTTTCCAGGGAGATCACAGAATTGCTGAATAAAGGTGTGCAATTTAATTCTTCCCCTCCAAGATATTACTACACCAAAATTGCTGATCTTAAAATTGAAATGATTTCAAAAGCCACCGAAGATGCCCGGCTAAGAGCGGAAAAAATTGCTGCGAATAGTGGTGAAAGCCTGGGCGACCTGAAAAGCGCAAATATGGGTGTTTTCCAAATTACAGGTCAGAATAGCGGGGAAGATTATAGCTGGAGTGGTGCTTATAATACTGCCGATAAAAATAAAACCGCTTCTATCACTATGAGACTGGAATACGAGATAGACTAGTC
>CAXGBX010000419.1:0-1669 GCA_964008195.1 uncultured Flavobacteriaceae bacterium | reverse complement strand
AATATTCCCAGAACCACGACGGCGCTCATTTTCAATAAACTGATTTAATTCAGTATAATTAAGGGTTTCTGCGATATAAGATTCCGGCGTCAATTCATCAAACTCAAATGGAAGTATGGTATCCAGACTTCGCATAAATATAATACTGTCTTCTTCTTTGCCAATAAATCTTTTGTCTACCCTGGTAAGCTTATAAAGACTATCTGTTTCACTATATCTAAGATTGGAAGCGCTTAACTTAAATTTAAGTTCATTCCCTTCAAAATGCTCTAAGGTAAAATTGCTGGCAGATTGTGATTTTGGCCGAAAATGGCTGGCGTAGATATATTCGTTATCATTGATTTGCCTGTACACATCACTGGTTTCCTGTGTTTGCTCTCCTCTTTTTAAATACTGATATTTAAATTCATTAAAACCCTTGCTAGCCTGGGGAGCCAGGTACATAGCCAAGAACAAAGCACTGACGCATACAATAGTTGCTCCAATAAGATAAGGTCTTAGAAACCTGTAAAAAGAAACACCGCTACTTAGAAAAGCAACAATTTCGGTATTCATTGCCAGCTTGGAGGTAAACCAAATTACCGACAGGAATAAAAAAATTGGAAAAAGAAGATTGGCAAAATAAATAGTAAAATCCAGGTAATAATAGGCCACTTCGATAAATGGTACGTCATTCTCAAGGATCTTATCAATTTTCTCAGCAAGATTTACGGTTATACCAATTGGAATAAACAGCACCAGCATCATGGTGAAGGTTCCCAAATATCTTTTAAGTATGTACCAATCTAGAATTTTCAAATTCCGGGATTATAATCGTTTATCCATTTGTTTTACCATTTTATCTTTCCAGGCGGCAAAATCTCCGGCTAAGATATGTTTTCTCGCCTCTCTCACCAACCAAAGATAAAAGCTCAGATTATGAATACTAGCAATTTGCCTGCCAAGCATTTCATTAACGCTAAACAAGTGTCTTACGTATGCCTTGGAATAATCTGAATCTACAAAACTTACGCCTTCAGTATCTATGGGAGAAAAATCATCTGCCCATTTTCTGTTTTTAATATTAATTGTACCGTGGGAGGTAAATAACATTCCGTTCCTACCATTTCTGGTAGGCATCACGCAATCAAACATATCAATACCCAGGGCGATATTCTCTAAAATGTTGATAGGAGTTCCCACACCCATTAAATATCTGGGTTTATCTTCCGGAAGTATTTCTGTAACCACATCAGTCATAGCATACATTTCTTCCGCAGGTTCTCCTACTGAAAGTCCGCCAATAGCATTTCCTTCAGCTCCGGCATTGGCAATATATTCTGCAGATTGTTTCCGAAGATCTTTATAAGTGCTTCCCTGAACAATGGGAAATAAAGTTTGCTTGTAATCGTATATCTCCGGCGTTTTTCCCAGATGGTTGATACATCTATCCAACCAGCGATGCGTCATGTGCATCGATCTTTTAGCATAACTATAATCACATGGATAGGGCGTACACTCATCAAAAGCCATGATAATATCAGCGCCAATAGAACGCTGAATTTCCATTACATTTTCAGGAGTAAAGGTATGATAAGATCCATCTATATGCGATTTGAATTTAACTCCTTCTTCCTTGATCTTTCTTCTGGCTGAGAGCGAATACACCTGGTAACCTCCACTATCTGTA
>CAXGBX010000418.1:0-1675 GCA_964008195.1 uncultured Flavobacteriaceae bacterium | reverse complement strand
TTGAAGGCTTGAAATTACTGGATTACGCGATTAACAGCTCACTTTCCTTCTCCAATGTCGCGTTAAAGAAAAAGGACAAAGTGGGGATGCTTTCCTTTTCTAATAAAATTGATCAACTGCAAAAAGCAAACTCAAAACCAAGCCAGTTGCATCAAATCATGGAAGCCTTATATAACATCAATACAGGATTCTATGATAGTGATTTCAGTTTGTTGTATTCCAGGTTAAAAAGGCATATTACCCATCGCAGCTTATTGATGCTCTACACAAATTTTGAGCATATGTCTGCGTTAAATAGGCAATTACCTTTTCTAAAGGCTATTGCTAAGAATCATCTGCTGGTCGTCATCTTTTTTGAGAATACTGAAATGACCAGATTGATGGGAAAATCCCCTGAAAACATAAGTGAAAGTGCTCATCAAACCATTGCGGAACAATTCGCTCATGACAAACGTTTGATGGTTAAAGAATTGCAGAAGCATGGGATCCAAACCTTGCTGACTCCACCTAAAGATCTGAGCATAAACACGATAAACAAATACCTCGAAATTAAAGCCAGAGGATTACTTTAAAACAATTCGGCTACCAATATCTACAATTCAGTTTAAATATTTTCTGAAAGGCCTGCTTTCGATATAAGTTTGTTTCATAATCAAAAAATTAAATATTATGAAGACAATTGTTGTATTAATTGCCATGCTCTTAGGAACTTTGATGCATGGACAAACTGAAAAAAACGGAAATATTGAAGCCACGGTTCCAAATGTCACCGGAACTGAAGGAAATGTAAAATTTGGTCTCTATACCGCCGAGACCTTTATGAAGGCTGAACCAGATTTCTCTGCAAAAGGTGAAATTAAGGACGGGAAATCCAAAGTTACTTTTGAAAATGTCCCTAAAGGTACTTATGCCATTCTGGTTATGCATGATAAAAACGATAACAATCAAATGGATTTTGATACCAATGGGATGCCACTGGAGCAATACGGTTCTAGTGGAAACTCTATGACTTACGGGCCGCCGGTTTGGGAAGAATCAAAATTTGAATTTGACGGAACTTCTAAAGAATTTGAGATTAGATTCTAAATTTAAAAAGCAAAGTATATTTTCAGGATCCTTCACTGAAAAAATTTTTGTCGATCAGAAAACGGGCTTAACAGAAGCTTTCAAAAACCCTTCTATAAAAAGAAGGGTTTTTCTATAGATAAAACAAAGTTAAACCTTATTCTATATAAGAAAAACCTATACCTTTGTAATAAGAAAAAGTAGATTTCCATGACAATCACCCAACTTCATTATGTACTTGCAGTCGCAGAGCATAAAAATTTTACTAAAGCTGCTCAGAAGGTTTTTGTAACTCAGCCAACCCTGAGTATGCAAATTCAAAAACTGGAGGAAGAGCTGGAGGTAACCATTTTTGACCGTACCAAAAAGCCGATTCAGCTTACAGAGGTAGGACAGAAAATAGTGCAGCAGGCGAGAAATATTGTCAATGAGAGTGACAGAATTCAGGATATCGTAGATCAGCAGAAAGGTTTTATCGGAGGAATATTCAGGCTGGGGGTAATTCCCACGATCATGCCGACACTTCTACCTATGTTCATCGCCAACTTTATAAAAAAGTATCCAAAAGTTAAGCTTAAAATTGAAGAGTTGCATACAGAGGCTATTCTTG
>CAXGBX010000417.1:0-1675 GCA_964008195.1 uncultured Flavobacteriaceae bacterium | reverse complement strand
TATGGCATCCACAAGAAGGTGTTTTTAGCGGACATTTTCAACCAACAGAATCTGATAAGATCAATAGAATTGGTCAGTTGAGGCAGGGAGTGATTAAAGTACTGGAGAATACTAATTTCTCACCTGATATCAGCAGAAAATATACGGTAGCCGATATGATTACCGGCTATGGCGTGGCTGAAGCAGTCCATCATTACTACAGTATTTATGGTGGCGATATCAAAGGTAAAAGAGCCATAGTTCAGGGATTTGGAAATGTTGGTTCTTCAGCAGCATATTATCTTTCTCAAATGGGAGTAAAGATTGTTGGAATCATTGATCGTGCCGGCGGACTTATTAATGAAGAAGGTTTCAGCTTTGATGAAATAAAGCAAATGTTTCTTGATAAGGACGGCAATGCCCTGAGTCACGATAATGTAATGCCATTTGAAGAAATCAATGAAAAGGTATGGAAACTTGATGCGGAAATCTTTGCACCATGTGCTGCTTCTCGTTTGATTTCAAAAGATCAGATCACCAACCTAATAGATCGTAAACTGGAAGTTATTTCCTGCGGGGCGAATGTTCCTTTTGCTGATAAAGAAATTTTCTTCGGACCAATTATGGAGTATACAGATGAGCGAGTAAGCTTAATCCCTGATTTTATTTCAAATTGTGGTATGGCGCGTGTTTTTGCATATTTTATGGAAAGAAGGGTTCAAATGACTGATGAAGCTATTTTTAATGATACTTCTATGACTATCAAAAACGCTATTCAGAATACATTCGATAATAATAGCAGCAAGACCAATATAAGTAAGACAGCTTTTGAGGTAGCTCTGAAACAGCTTGTTTAAAAGTTTTTATAAACATTTTGAAGGTAGAGACAAAACTGCCGGTTGTTTATTTAAATTTGGTTTACAATTAAAATCATAATAGCACGTTACATTAAAAAACCCAATTATATATATGCTTAACTTTTTTCAGCAGGACGAAGTTTCTGAGGCTGCTCAGGCAGCAGAGCCAGTCGTAGAGGAAAAGACATTATCCTTATTCGATTTAATGTTTAGTGGAGGGCTTGGTGGCCAGATCATCATTATCATTCTCTTTGTGTTATTATTTGCCGCAGTATATATCTATTTTGAAAGGCTTTTTGCTATAAAAGCAGCAAGCCGCGTAGATAAGAACTTTATGCATCAAATTAAAGATAGTGTTCAGGGCGGTAATATAGAATCTGCAAAGATTAGGTGTGCACAAAGCGACTCACCTGTTGCCAGGCTAACTGAGAAGGGAATTTCCAGAATTGGAAGTCCTTTGGAAGATATTAATACGGCTATAGAAAATGCAGGTAGACTTGAAGTTTACAAACTGGAAAAAAATGTAAGCATTCTTGCAACTATCGCAGGTGCTGCTCCCATGATTGGATTTTTAGGAACTGTAATTGGTATGGTGCTTGCTTTCCATGAACTGGCCACAAGTAGTGGGCAAGCGCAAATGGGGGCATTGGCAGAAGGTATTTATACGGCCATGACCACTACGGTTGCTGGTTTAATTGTGGGGATTATCGCTTATATTGGTTATAACCACCTTGTTGTAAAAACAGATAAAGTGGTTCATCAAATGGAAGCTACGGCGGTAGATTTCCTTGACCTTTTAAACGAACCTGCTTAATATGAATTTAAGAGGAAGAAATAAA
>CAXGBX010000416.1:0-1731 GCA_964008195.1 uncultured Flavobacteriaceae bacterium | reverse complement strand
AAAGCCTAAGATTGTAGTAATCCTGGCCGGAACTAATGATATAGCTGGAAACACCGGCTTCTCATCCGTAAAAATGATCATTGATAATTTAAAGGCGATGGCTCTGTTGGCCGAAAGAAACAATTTTAAAGTAATATTAAGCTCGATACTTCCCGTGTATGATTATCCATGGAGTCCTGGATTAGAACCTGTATCCAAAATTAAAGAAATCAACTCCTGGCTCGAAAATTACGCTATAGAGAATGGTTTTATCTATTTAGATTATTTCAGTCATCTAAGAAACGATAAAAATGGAATGAATAATATTTATTCTGAAGATGGGGTTCATCCTAATGCGAAAGCTTATAAGGTGATGGAACCGCTGGTTCAGACTGCGATAAAAAAAGCTATGAAACGATAAGGGAATATTACGACATTTCATTGCTCTTCACATCAAATTTAAACCTTCTCACATCTTCTTAGTCTATATTTATGAATCTCTTATAATTAATCTATATCAAAACCGCTATATTGGCGGGAATTATTTAAAATTATAATCTATTATGAAAAAAATATTGCTTTTTGCATTTCCTGCACTCCTAGTAGCTTGTGGTGCGCAAAATAAAAATATCGAAAATGCAGATCCTATGGAGTATGCAAATTCCATTACCGCTGAAGAATTAAAGGAACACCTTTATACTTTTGCAAGTGATGAGTATGAGGGAAGAAATACCGGTGAACCGGGTCAAAAAAAAGCGGCTGAGTACATAGTCAACGAATATGAAAAGCTGGGGATTAAAAAACCTAAAGGGATGAGTAATTACTACCAGGTAATTCCAACTGAATATTTCAAGGGAAGATTAAAGGCTTCTGAAAATATTCTTGGATTCATTGAAGGTAGCGAAAAGCCAGAAGAGGTCATCGTTATTTCATCTCATTACGATCATGTGGGAGTAGACAAAGAAGGAAATATTTATAACGGTGCAGATGATGGTGGTTCTGGCCCTATGGGACTTCTGGAAATTGCAGAAGCTTTCGCCCAGGCCAAGAAAGATGGTTATACACCAAAACGTTCTATTCTGTTATTTCATATTACCGGAGAAGAAAAAGGACTTTTAGGTTCTAAATATTATACTGAAAATCCGGTTATGCCATTAGAAAATACTGTGGCTAATTTGAATATGGACATGATTGGACGTATAGATCCAGCCCATGAAGGAAATGATAATTATGTGTACCTGATTGGTAGTGATATGTTGAGTACAGAGCTTCACGAATTAAGTGAAGAAGTGAATAACAGGTATATGAATATGGATCTTGATTATAAATATAATGATGAAAATGATCCAAATAGATTCTATTATAGAAGTGACCATTACAACTTCGCAAAAAACAATATCCCGGTAATATTTTATTTCAACGGAGTACATGCAGATTATCACAAGCCTACAGATACTGCTGAAAAAATCAGTTATTCTGCATTGGAAAAAAGAGCAAAACTTGCTTTTTTAACCGCCTGGGAAATCGCCAACCGTGATGAAAGACTGGTAGTAGACAAAGCTGAAAATACTGCAGCTGGAACCTAGGAATCAGAACTTTTAAATATTGAAAGCCTCGTTTTTTTTAGCGGGGCTTTTTGTTTTTAGTTCAGAGTTCGTAGTTCCTGGTTCGCGGTTCGTAGTTAAAATTTGTCATTGTCGCTCACCTTTCGTGATTCGTCTTTCATCGCTCGTCACTCATCATTCATGCTTC
>CAXGBX010000415.1:0-1742 GCA_964008195.1 uncultured Flavobacteriaceae bacterium | reverse complement strand
TGCAGTAGCAGAATTGGTTAATGATTATAAACTGCTTCCGGTTTCTGATTATATCGATATTAAACCACTAATTACTTTGAAGCCGAAAAACGCCACTCTGAAATTTGAAATGAGAGTTTAATGCTTCAGAATAAATCAAAATATTCAGAATTTATAAAGTCAGAAGCTAAACGCCTCGGTTTTTTGTCTTGTGGTATATCGAAAGCCGAATTCCTGGATGAAGAAGCGCCCAGACTCGAAAACTGGCTAAATAATAACATGCATGGCGAGATGCGTTATATGGAAAACTATTTCGATAAGCGCCTTGATCCAACTTTGCTGGTTCCTGGTTCAAAAAGTGTTATTTCTCTTTTGTTGAATTATTATCCATCAGATTTTCAGAATAAAGATTCTTATAAGATCAGCAAATATGCCTACGGAAGGGATTATCATTTTGTGATCAAGGATAAATTGAAGCAATTACTGGCAATACTTCAGGATGAAATTGGTGATTTTCACGGGCGTGCTTTTGTAGATTCGGCACCGGTTCTGGATAAAGCCTGGGCGGCAAAAAGCGGACTGGGTTGGATAGGGAAGCACTCCAATTTACTCTCAAAACAAACAGGGTCATTTTATTTTATTGCTGAACTGATTGTTGATCTGGAGCTGGAATATGATACTCCGGTAACCGATCACTGCGGAAGCTGTACCGCGTGTATAGATGCCTGCCCAACCGAAGCCATTGTAGAACCTTATAAAGTAGATGGCAGCAAATGCATATCCTATTTTACAATTGAGTTGAAAGATGAATTACCAGATTCTATGAAAAACCAGTTTGACGACTGGATGTTTGGCTGCGATGTTTGCCAGGATGTATGCCCCTGGAACCGTTTTTCAAAACCTCATAATGAACCTTTATTCAATCCGCATCCCGAGCTTTTAGAAAATGACAAAAAAGATTGGGAAGAAATTACCAGAGAGACTTTCAATGATATTTTCAGAAAATCTGCAGTTAAAAGGACAAAATTTGAAGGTTTAAAGAGAAATGTCAGTTTTCTGAAAGAATAGATTCCTTATTCGCTTCAGCCTTGTTACCTTTGTTACTCAGCCGAAAAAAATGAATTATGAGTAACACTTCCAGAAAGAGAAGAGAGGCCTTGGTTTATCACGCTAAACCGAAGCCGGGAAAAATTGAAGTTGTACCTACAAAAAAATATGCCACGCAAAGAGATCTTTCTCTTGCGTATTCACCCGGTGTTGCAGAGCCATGTCTGGAGATAGAAAAAGATAAGGAAAACGCTTATAAATATACCACTAAAGGAAATCTGGTTGCCGTGATCTCTAATGGAACAGCAGTTTTAGGACTTGGAGATATTGGTCCGGAAGCTTCAAAACCGGTAATGGAAGGAAAAGGTCTGCTCTTTAAGATCTTTGCCGATATCGATGTTTTTGATATTGAAGTGGATACTAAAGATGTAGATAAATTTATTGAAACCGTTAAGAATATCGCGCCGACTTTTGGTGGGATTAACCTTGAAGATATCAAGGCTCCTGAAGCCTTCGAAATTGAGCAGCGTCTAAAAGCGGAACTGGATATTCCGGTAATGCACGACGATCAGCATGGGACGGCCATTATTTCTGCGGCCGCACTGTTAAATGCATTGGAGCTGGCTAAGAAGAAGATCGAAAAAGTAAAAATTGTGATAAGCGGTGCCGGAGCTGCAGCGGTTTCCTGTACCAAGCTTTACAAGGCTTTTGGCGCT
>CAXGBX010000414.1:0-1760 GCA_964008195.1 uncultured Flavobacteriaceae bacterium | reverse complement strand
GTTTTAGATCAAGGCTAAAAGGAGTACTTTCAGAAGTTGTGTTGGCTGTAGTGGTATCTGCTTTGGCAATATCATAATTTGCATTTCCCAGAGAATCTACTTTTATATTGATAAAAGCATTGTTCAGTTTTAGCCGATCTATAATCTTGGGTTCATCACTACTCTTGAATAGTTCTTTGATAGACATTTCAAGGGTCGCTTCGTCACCAAGAGCAAGAGTATCACCTTTAAAAGGTTCGTTATTGATCATACTTAAATCTTCAATAACCAGTGTTGCCTGAGGAAAACTTCGGAACATACTAAGATTAATATCCTCGAAATCTACCTGAGCATTCAGGTTATTATTCATGGTTTTCTTAACCATGTCCTTTAGTTGAGATTCGAAAACGAAAGGTGCGGCTACCAACAAAATGATGATAGTAAGTATTACGAATCCAATTATTTTTAATGCCTTTTTCATAAGGTGAATTTTTTGTTTTTTATTTATACTGCATCAAACTTAAGTTCTTCAGCAGGTTTTAATTTAAAGAATTTTCTCATTCCGTAAACGGCAGCGTATAAAAACGGAGTGTCCAGCGCTGCGATTAATACTTTAAATAGAAATCCGCTAAGTAACAGTCCGCCAAATAATTTCCAGTCTATCTTTCCAAAGCTACAGAGCAAAAATAAGACCGAAAACGTATCTACAAATTGCGAAAGGAAGGTCGAAAAGTTATTCCTAAGCCATAAGTGTTTGCCTTTGGTGAGTTTTTTCCAGAAATGAAATAGCTGGATATCTATATATTGTGCCAGTAAATATGCAGCCATTGATGCAAAAACAGCGATGGCGGTGGCGCCAAAAACTCTTGCGAACAGCGAGTCATCTATAGGAGACCAGGCCGTAGCAGGAACAGTATCTGCAGCATATACGATCAACAAAGAAAAGAACGAAGCGAAGATTCCAGTGGTAACTACCTGATTCGCTTTCTTCTTGCCGTAAACCTCGCTTATAATATCAGTTATTAAAAATGTCACCGGATAAGGTAAAATCCCTACTGAAATTTCAAAAGTATAGATTCCGAAAAAATCCCAGTAAAAAAATTTTTGAAAGATAAGATTTGAAACAACCAGTGAAGCGATGAACAGCGCACTTAAGATCATATAAATTTGCTGAGCCTTAAGCTTATCTTTCAAGGTAAGTTTTGCCAAATTTTGTTATTAAGTCTTCCAACAAAATTAAGAGTATGTGCTTTTGTTTTGCTTAATTTGCTGTGAAATTATTTAGCGCTACCTATTAAAATTTTCTTAATTCGCTTTGAAATCCCCTAAGACAGTAATACTAGCACTGGGAAGTAATCTTGGTGACCGCTCTGGTTACATGCAAAAGGCCCTTGAAAAGATTCACCAGAATATTGGTTGGGTGCATGAAGTTTCTAAAATATATGAAACTCCTGCCTGGGGTTTTGAGGGAAATTCGTTTTTAAATGCCTGTATTTCGGTTTCTACCAGACTGGAAGCTGAAGAAGTACTTTCAGAACTATTAGCTATTGAAAATGAATTGGGAAGAGAGCGATCTGATTCAGAAAATTATCAAAACAGGACCATAGATCTCGATATTCTTCTTTTTGGAGAAGACATTATGGAGACTGAAACTCTTAGCATTCCGCATCCCGGAATTCCTAATAGAAGCTTTGTTTTGATGCCATTAAATGATATTATTCCTTCTGAAAAGCATCCGGTTTCAGGAAAAAAATTTTCTCAGTTACTAAAAGATACTACCG
>CAXGBX010000413.1:0-1761 GCA_964008195.1 uncultured Flavobacteriaceae bacterium | reverse complement strand
CTTGGGATAAGTATGAAGCTGACTTTGGAGTTGGAACTAAGCATACTGCAGCGATCACTGAGATCGTAGATAAAGGTGCTACTATAGACTTCAATGAAGATATCACTGCATTCATTCCGCAGAGGCATCTCGAGAAAGAAGATGGAAGCAAATTGAAGCAAGGTGAAGAAGCAGAATTCCAGATTATTGAATTCAACAAAGAATTCAAGAGAGTGGTAGCTTCTCACATGGTTATTCACAAAGAAGAAGAGCAAAAGATTGTTAAGCAGGCTGCTAAGAAATCGGCTTCGCAAGGCAAAGATAACGCCACTACAATTGGTGATGTTAATGCTGATCTTCAAGCGTTGAAAGACAAAATGGAAGGTAAGAAATAATCTTTCCTGATATTTATAAAGTAAAAACCTCCTTAGGCAACTAAGGAGGTTTTTTTATTTTCATTTTTTTACTTATAAAACTTTTATCCGGAAGGAGATTTCATATGAATTATTTTATAACCAAAGTTGTAGATGAAAATCCTTCTATGAAGAATTAGAATAATTTTAAACCATTTATTATGAATCCTGAAAATTGATAATATGGAACTATAGCTTTTCTCCCTCAATCCAAAAAAAATAGTACTTTTGTGCCAATCTACAATATGCCTTATGAGCCGGAAAGTACTTCTAGACGCTACCCAACTCAATATCATTCTACACCGTTTGGCTTGTCAATTAGTAGAAAAACATACAGATTTTAAAAATACAGTTCTGGTAGGCATCCAACCGAGAGGTATACACGTAGCCAATAGGCTAGAAAAGATATTAAAAGAAGAGTATGGTCTCAAAGATTTGAAGATGGGACAGTTGGATATCACATTTTACAGGGATGACTTTAGAAGGGGCGAGAAACCACTGGAAGCCAACAAAACCAAAATTGATTTTGTGGTAGAAAATAAACGTGTAGTGTTTATAGACGATGTACTTTATACCGGCCGGAGTATTCGGGCAGCATTAACCGCCATTCAATCTTTTGGAAGACCAGACGAGATTGAACTTCTTAGCTTGATAGACAGACGTTTTAGCAGACATTTACCTATTCAACCTGATTACAATGGGAGACAGGTAGATGCAATAAATGAGGAAAAAGTAAAGGTAAGCTGGACAGAGAATGACGGAGAAGATGCGGTTTACCTCATTTCAAAATAGATAAAAAATGAGCAGCGAATTAAGTGTGAACCACTTATTGGGAATCAAGTACCTGAAACCAGAGGATATAGACCTTATTTTTAAAACAGCCGATCATTTTAAGGAAGTTATTAACCGGCCCATCAAAAAAGTACCTTCGCTTAGAGATATTACAATCGCCAATTTATTTTTTGAAAATAGCACCAGAACCCGATTATCTTTTGAACTGGCTGAAAAAAGATTAAGTGCAGATGTAATAAATTTTTCTTCAGCTTCCTCATCAGTTAAAAAAGGGGAAACTCTTTTGGATACAGTAAATAATATATTAGCCATGAAAGTTAATATTATTGTATTGCGTCATCCTAATCCTGGAGCATCAGTTTTTCTCTCTAGGAATGTAAATGCTAAAATTGTAAATGCTGGTGATGGGACTCATGAACATCCTACGCAAGCTTTGCTTGATGCTTACTCAATTAGAGAAAAATACGGAAAAGTTGAAGACAAGAAAATTGTAATTATTGGAGATATTTTACATTCAAGGGTGGCCTTATCAAACATTTATTGCTTGCAGAAATTAGGTGCTCAGGTGAGGGTTTGT
>CAXGBX010000412.1:0-1765 GCA_964008195.1 uncultured Flavobacteriaceae bacterium | reverse complement strand
TTGCAGCGACAGCTGTTAAAGATGATTTAATAAAGTCACGTCTTTTCATTTTTCTCCTTATTTGTTTTGCTCATCAGTTTTCTAAATACCATTAAGACGTGAGCATCATCTCAATAGTATTTGCCAAAGATAGTAATTTTAGATCTTGATCCGGCAATCCATCAATTTCTATTCCTATGGGCAAACTAGTTTCCCCCGAACATGGCAAGGAAATGCCAGGAGCGCCTATATTAGATCCAAGATCCGTGTTCCTGATATAAGTTGGAAAAGTAGGTACCTTAGTTCCATTTAAATCAACTGTTTCATCTTCTCCGATATCCCTAGCGGTCAGAGGGGTAGTTGGGAAAACAATTCCATTTAACCCATTATCTGAAAAAACTTTATTATAAATATTCTTCATCGCAGGTCGATGAGTGTTTATTGCTTCATTATAAACAGCCTCTGGAATAGCATCCGCTCCCATTTGACTTGCAAATACTCCGGCTACATCGGGGGAACCTATACCGGAGACCAACTTAGCGAAATTTACATTTGACACATATTTTTCTAAATAAGCTGGTAAATCTTTCATTACTTCATAAAGTGCAACGGGAAAACCAAATGCCTCATTATGACTCCAGATTTCTGCCATGCTAATTTCTTTCAGGAGAATCCCGGATTTTTCTAATATAGATAATTGTGTCTGAATTACCTTTTCGACTTCTGACTCCAAATTATCAAAAAATACTTCTTTCGGTATCCCAAGAGTTATGCCATCTAAAAATGGTTCAATCTTTTTGAAAGTGTTTCCGCTCAATACGCCGTCAAACAAGGAAATATCACTTACGTTCCTTGCTATCGTTCCAACCGTATCCCTTGTATGGGAAATAGGAACTACCCCTTCGCTGGAATATCTACCTGTTGAGGGTCTAAAACCTACTACCCCGCATAGAGCTGCAGGAATTCTACAAGATCCACCAGTATCTGTTCCAAGGCCAATTGGGAAAATACCTCTTCCAACTGCCGCGGCTGTTCCACCAGATGATCCCCCCGGAATTTTATCCATATTAACCGGATTACGCACAGGGCCGGTAACAGCATTATTGGATGTGATACCAAATGCTAATTCATGCATGCTAGCTTTCGCTCCCAAAATAGCATCCTCTTTTAATAGGTCATCAATTGCACCAGCATTACTTGAAGTTGTATGCCCCATTAAAGAATTTGTACCTGCAGTGGTAGGAAAGTCTGTGGAATTCAGGTTGTCTTTTGCTATGAATGGAAGACCGCATAAGATACCACCTGTTCCATGCTGCCTCTTTTGATCAGCATCCATGGCTTTTTTCATTAATGAATCTTTATCGAAGCTTTGTATTGCATTTAATCCGCCAGATTCTGAGACTTTAACTGAAAGTTCAGCCGCATATTCTACTGCAGATATTTTACCATTTTCCATTAATGACAATAATTCAACAGCCCCCATTACATCAGAAATAAATTCCATTTTTACTACGGAAGATTTAAAGTTAGGTTACAACCATAATTCGCACGAGTATATCATCACTAATGATGATTTTTGTCTGCCAAAATTTGAGCAAGTTGGGTACGGCTATGATTCCATAATTTAAGAAAACGCGTAATGTTAAATTTTATTTAATTAACCGGAAGAACGGACAGATTATATTACAAACTTAAAAAATGTCAACCACTAATTTTATTTTTATTGAAAAGAAAGAAAATTTTAGGGCTTAATATTTGATCAAGTTCCAGGAGGATTACAGGAAAA
>CAXGBX010000411.1:0-1765 GCA_964008195.1 uncultured Flavobacteriaceae bacterium | reverse complement strand
CGAGGCTATGAAACTTTTCAATGAAATTGAAAGTGAAGTTTCAGGAAAGATTGTGAAAGTATTGGTAGATGATTCTTCTCCGGTAGAATTTGATCAGCCATTATTTTTAGTAGATCCGTCATAAATTACTGCCCGTTTTAACAACTGCAAGCCCTTTTTTGGGCTTCAGAACTTTAAAAGCAACTAGGTATGTTTAAAAAAATATTGATAGCCAATAGGGGGGAGATCGCATTACGCGTAATTCGTACCTGTAAAGAAATGGGGATTAAAACGGTAGCGGTATATTCTACTGCAGATGCTGAAAGTCTGCACGTTAGATTTGCTGATGAAGCTGTTTGTATTGGTCCTGCGCCAAGTAACCTTTCTTACCTTAAAATTTCAAATATCATCGCAGCGGCTGAAATCACCAATGCAGATGCCATACATCCGGGATACGGATTCCTTTCTGAAAATGCCAAATTTTCAAAAATATGTGAGGAGCACGAAATAAAGTTTATCGGTGCATCCCCAGATATGATCGCTAAAATGGGTGATAAGGCAACTGCCAAAGCTACCATGAGAGCTGCAGGTGTACCTTGTGTTCCTGGATCTGAAGGAATTTTGAAAGATTTCAAAGAATGTTCTAAACTGGCAAAAGAGATTGGATATCCGGTCATGCTGAAAGCTACCGCAGGTGGTGGTGGTAAAGGGATGCGTGCCGTTTGGAAAGAAGAAGAACTTGAACCAGCCTGGGAATCTGCACGTAAAGAAGCAGATGCCTCCTTTGGAAATGACGGGATGTATATGGAGAAGCTTATTGAAGAGCCTCGCCATATTGAGATCCAGATCGTGGGAGACAGTAGCGGTAAAGCCTGTCACCTTTCTGAAAGAGATTGTTCTGTACAACGTCGCCATCAGAAATTAACCGAAGAAACTCCATCTCCGTTTATGACGGATACTCTGCGTAAGAAAATGGGGGATGCTGCCGTGAAAGCTGCTGAATTTATTAAATATGAAGGAGCCGGTACGGTTGAATTTCTTGTAGATAAGCACAGAAATTTTTACTTCATGGAAATGAATACCCGTATTCAGGTGGAGCATCCAATCACAGAGCAGGTAATAGATTATGACCTGATTAGGGAGCAAATTTTAGTTGCTTCTGGTGTGCCAATCTCAGGAAAGAATTATTTCCCACAATTACATTCAATTGAATGTAGAATTAATGCGGAAGACCCTTACCATAATTTCAGGCCTTCTCCAGGGAAGATCACCAACCTTCACGCGCCGGGAGGTCATGGAGTTAGAATAGATACTCATGTTTACAGTGGGTATATTATCCCGCCAAACTATGATTCTATGATCGCCAAGTTGATCACTACTGCTCAAACCAGAGAAGAAGCGATCAGCAAAATGAAGCGTGCTTTAGATGAGTTTGTGATTGAAGGAGTGAAAACAACCATTCCATTCCATCGTCAGTTGATGGATCATCCAGATTATGTAGAAGGAAATTATACTACAAAATTCATGGAGGATTTCAAGATGAAACCTCTGGAAGAGTAGTAAAGATTTTGAATATAATACTCAGGCCTCCCAGGTTTATAAAATCTGGGAGGTCTTTTTTTTTGTATTTTGATCTCAAACTAAAACCAACGTATGAATTTCTCCTTTTGGGAAACCGACTCCTGGTTTTCCAATATTGATTACTGTATTATTGGGAGCGGAATCACCGGGCTCAATTGCGCAATCAGAATAAAAGAACAGCAACCAAACTCCAAGGTGATTATTC
>CAXGBX010000410.1:0-1771 GCA_964008195.1 uncultured Flavobacteriaceae bacterium | reverse complement strand
CTCAGGTATATCAACAGCACCGTAGCTGGCTGGGTGATCTTTCTACAAAGAAAGTCCTGGATTTAGGTTGTTATGAAGGCAACTCGCTATCATATTATCTGGCTGAAAATGCCGGGGAATATATAGGAATAGATCTTAGTGAAAAAGCGATTGAAAAGCTCAAAATTAAAATCGGGAAATTTCCCCATGCTAAAGGAAAAACGGTAGATTTTCTTTCTGAAGATTTTACAGATGGCAATTTTGACCTAATTTATGCCTATGGGGTGCTGCATCATTTTAAAGATACCGATAAGCTGATTGATCGTATGCAGGAGAAATTAAAAGCAGGAGGTGAAATTATTAGTTATGATCCCCTGCAAACCAGTCTGCCAGTTAATATTGTACGAAAATTATACCGGCCATTTCAAACTGATAAAGATTGGGAATGGCCATTTACCAGAAAAACCTTTTATAAATACAACCAAGCTTTTGAAATTATAGAGCGGAGGGCAATTTTTGGGGATGCGAAATGGTTTTTTTTGCTGAATTTGCTACCGATTTCAGATGAAAAAAAGCTGAAGATTGGTACGAGATGGCATGAGAAAGACTGGAAATTATCCCGAAAATCTGATAAACAACTTTTTAAAGGCATGCATTTAACCATGTATATGCGAAAAAAAAATTAGTATATGCGTTTTGCCATCTTTACACATGTTCCACACTTTGAGTCAGGTGGGCACTATTACGCTTATACTCCTTACATAAGGGAAATGAATATCTGGCTTCAATTTGCTGATGAGGTTGAGGTTGTTGCTCCACTTTCAACTAAGAAAGATCATACAGATACTTCTTATAATCACAAGAAATTAGTCTTCACTGAGATATCTTCCATCAATCTTTTAAATTTTTCTTCGGCTTTGATGGCCATTTTTAGAATTCCGGTTATTTTATTTCAGATTATTTCAGTAATGCGACGCGCAGATCATTTACATATAAGATGTCCGGGAAATATTGGGCTTTTGGCCAGTATCGCCCAAATGTTTTTTCCCAAGAAACCAAAAACAGTAAAGTATGCCGGCAATTGGGATCGTGAAAGTGCACAGCCCCGGAGCTATAAATTCCAGAAATGGATTTTAAGCAATACCTCTTTAACCAGGAATGCGAAAGTTTTAGTTTACGGAAATTGGCTTGATACTTCAGAAAATATTGTTCCTTTTTTTACTGCCAGCTTATCTGAACAGGACAAGGAAATCATTGAGAAAGATTTTGAGTCTCCTTACAAATTTATTTTTGTAGGGAATTTAGTTGAAGAAAAAGGTGTTTTTAGCTGTCTCGAAATTATTCAGGAATTAAAAGAAATGGGGCATGAGGTAAAACTTATATATTATGGTAATGGTCCATTAAAATCTAAGTTGAAGAAATTTATCGAGATCAGAGGTTTTGCAAACAATGTAATGCTCAAAGGGAATATACCTTTGGAAGAATTAAAAAGGGCCTATAAAAAAAGCCATTTTTGCCTTTTGCCTTCGCAAAGTGAGGGGTGGCCCAAAGCAGTAGCAGAAGCTATGTTTTATGGGTGTATTCCTGTAGCAAGCCAGGTTTCCTGCATTCCGTGGATGCTGGATCAAGGGAAGCGCGGGGTACTAATAGATTCATCTATTAATTCTGCTGTGAAAAAAATTGAGCTGCTCATAAAAAATCCTGAGAAAATGGCAGATATATCCCGTAGGGCACAAGTATGGTCTCAAGAATATACGCTGGAAAAATTCAGGAAAGAAATAAAAAAGCTGGT
>CAXGBX010000409.1:0-1807 GCA_964008195.1 uncultured Flavobacteriaceae bacterium | reverse complement strand
ACACCACACGGACAAAATTTTGACAGCACTGTTGAAAAATTAATTGACGAAAATGAATTAATCGCTCTGCAGGATTTTAAGAATGTAGTTCCCGATTCGGCTTTAGAACTTCAGCTTTATAACGATACTCCTATAATTCATAAACTATCCCATCAACATCTATATACCAGGTTCTGGCTTGTTAGTGCTAATCAGCTTCAAAGAAATTCAATTAATCTTCAAAATATAATGGAGTATCCTGTACCCGTTTTAATAGAAAATTTCCTGAATGAATACCTGCCTGATAGCTATAAATAGATCCTTGTTTATATCTTTGACTACTTTTACAATTTCAGGTAGAAATTTTTAGTATTTTAGAGTAATTTTAATCCAAACAACCGGCAGTCGGTTACTAAATATTAGACTAATGACAGGTACATTAAACAAGGTAATGCTTATAGGACATACTGGAGATGACGTTAAAATGCATTATTTTGAAGGCGGAAATTCTCTTGGCAGGTTTCCCCTCGCTACTAATGAAAGCTATACCAATCGTACTACCGGTGAACGTGTGACCAATACAGAGTGGCATAACGTTGTCGTTAGAAATAAGGCTGCGGAAATCTGTGAAAAATATTTAAAGAAAGGCGATAAAGTTTTTATTGAAGGACGCATTAAAACCCGGAAATGGCAGGATGATAGCGGAAATGAAAGATATTCTACAGAGATTCACTGCACCGAGTTTACGTTCCTAACTCCAAAAAATGAATCTGGAGCAGAGCCTTCAGGAAATTCTCAAATGACTGAAGACAGGTCTGCTAAACCTAAAAATGATAACTTTGCAAAAAAGAATGAATCTTACTCTCAGGAAGAAGAGGAAGATGATTTACCATTCTAAGTTTAATTAAAATTTTTGCCTTTGGATCTGGAACCTCCCAGTTTGCTTTTGTTTTGGGCCACAATGGGATTCACCCATCTAATCAGCTTGATATTTTTATTTGTGCTATTGTTATGTTCTGCCCTTATTTCTGGTGCAGAGGTAGCTTTCTTTTCTTTAACCCCGGCTAATTTTATTACTGAAGACGGCAAGAGGTCCAAGACCCAGAATATCGTCATCAATTTACTTGAAAAACCCAAGAAACTGCTGGCAACTATTCTGGTTGCCAATAATTTTATAAACATCGCCATTGTTTTACTGTTTGATAGTCTTGCTGATGATCTCTTTGCAGGAATCAATACAGAGGTTTATGGAGTTGACTTCCGTTTCTTTTTTGAAGTAGGCCTGGTGACTTTCCTAATCCTTTTGTTCGGAGAAATTCTTCCAAAAGTATATGCCAGTAGGAACAAAGTTCAGTTTTCTAATTTTATGGCTTATCCTATTAATTTTTTAGATAGCTTCTTTTCACCTTTAAGTACCCCAATGAGGGCGATAACCCTTTATTTTCATGAGAAATTTGGAAAGCAACGTTCTTTTATTAGCATAGATCATTTATCCCAGGCTCTGGAATTGACCAGTGAAGAAGATACCACCAGAGAAGAGCAAAAAATACTACAGGGGATTGTGAGTTTTGGTAATACCGATACCAAGCAGGTAATGAGGCCCAGAATGGACATTTTCGCATTGAATGAAGAAAGTTCTTATTCTGAAATTATACCTGAGATTATTGAAAATGGATATTCCAGAATTCCGGTTTATAAGGAGAATGTAGATAACGTAATTGGGATATTATACATAAAAGATTTGTTACCTTATCTCAATAAAAAAAGTTTCGACTGGACGAGCCTGGTTCGTGAACCTTATTTTGTTCCTGAGAATAAAAAACTGGAC
>CAXGBX010000408.1:0-1811 GCA_964008195.1 uncultured Flavobacteriaceae bacterium | reverse complement strand
AATTTCAGCTTTTTCACCGGTTTGCAGTGGGGGATTAATAAACATAAAAACCGGTTCCTGAACTGCTCTTAGCAGAATTCCGGCGCCCATTCCTGCAGAATAGAGCATGGCGATCCAGGATAATCTATCAAACTCGGGAGGAGATTTCCCTAGCCTGATTTTTCCGAATTTAGAAAAAGCGATGATTAGTAGAAAAATCACACAACCTAGTCCCAGCCAGAGATAGAAAGGCCCGAAGTATTCTCTGACCATAAGAGAAATTTCTTCAATACTTTTATAAAACTGATCGGTAAACAGAAAAATTAGAAACGAGCTGATTATAAGTATAATCGCAGAAATCGAAAAGACTTTATTTCTGAATAAACTGGTAAAGGCCTGTTTCAAGTTTGGTGGTGCTTAGGCTATAAAACTAATCCTTTTTATTCCCCTTTGCAATCTTGTTGATCATCCCTTCAAAAATGAAAAAGTGAAATGGGTACATTGAATACCAGTAGACACGGCCTAATAAGCCTTTGGGTCTGAATGTCGCATTTTGATGAAGCACATTGTCTTCATCTATTTTGAATTCCAGCCAGGCTTCTCCGGGTACTTTCATTTCTGCAAATAGCAACAATCTTCTTTCTTCCTTGTCGGCTAATAAAACACGCCAGAAGTCCAGTGAATCACCGGCGTTAATTTTATTTGGGTGTGTTCTGCCTCTTCGTAATCCTACGCCTCCGGCAAGTTTGTCCATATAGCCTCTTACTTTCCAAAGCCAGTTCCCGTAATACCAGCCGTTGAGTCCGCCTATTGCCCAAACTCTTTTCAGGGCTTCTTCCGGATCTTTCACTTCAATAGATTTTTTATCCTGAAGGCATCCATATTTTGGGATCTGAACATATTTATTCAATTCCTTTCTGAACCTTCCGCTGCTTAAAGAATCTTTCCAGCTGGAGATCACCTCATTCTGTTCAATTTTATAAAAAGCCATTTCGATAGCTTCTTTATAAGAAATTAAATCAATATCTAAGATCTCTTTTAGCCGGGTATCTCTTGTAATAACTTCAACAGACATGCTGTCAACCAAATTTTGGGCAAGTCTATAGGAAGTTGAGGTTACAAAATAGAGCCAGTAAGAACTTAATTTTGGCGACATAAAGGGTACGCCAACAATCCATAGTTTTAGTTCGCGAACCTCTGCATACTGTTCCATCATTTCCTGATAGGTCATAACATCAGGTCCTCCCACATCAAAAGATTCATTATAGCATTCTTCGCATCCTATCACTCCGATTAAAAATTGAATGATATTTCTAATAGCAATAGGTTGCGTTTTTGTTTTCACCCATTTAGGGGTGATCATCACAGGGAGTTTTTCACAAAGATCACGTATGATCTCAAAGGAAGAGCTTCCGGAACCTACAATAATAGCCGCTCTTAAAACCGTCACGTTAAAATCTCCTTTGTAAAGGATTTCTTCTACTGCTTTTCTGGATTTTAAATGTTTGGAAAGTTCTTCTTCGTTTATAATTCCGCTGAGGTATATAACCTGATTGACTGAAGTTTCAGCCATCATTTTATTAAAATTTTTAGCTGCCTGTGCCTCTTTCTCATCAAAATCTTTGGTCGAGGCGGTCATGGAATGTATAAGGTAAAAGGCTACATCAATGTTTTTGATCTTCTCTGGAGCAGAAGCATCTTCTAAAAAGTCTAACTCAACAATTTCAACTTTTTCCTTTAGCTCCTCATTAGATGTGAATCTATTCTTATTTCTAACTGCACAAACTACATCATGGCCCTGTTCAATTAATTGAGGAAGAAGTCTCATTCCA
>CAXGBX010000407.1:0-1843 GCA_964008195.1 uncultured Flavobacteriaceae bacterium | reverse complement strand
AAAAGAAATGAGCGATGTAATAGACATAGCGCTCACAGATGAAAATGTGAAGAACGCTAAAGAATTATAAAAAAAGCCCCTGTCTGGGGCTTTTTTTATTTATCAATGGAAAAAATTTTATATTAATTTACCTTTGTAAAAGAAATAAATAACATGGATCAAGAGATTACCATAGCAATAGACGGATTTTCTTCTACCGGCAAAAGCACGGTTGCCAAACGCCTGGCCAAAGAGTTAGAATATGTTTACGTTGATACCGGGGCGATGTATAGAGCAGTTACCCTGTATATGATGCGAAAAATTTTCGTATCTGACGGAAATATAGATAAAGAGGCCATCGTTAGACATTTACCTTTTATCAGTCTTAGATTTGAATACGATGAAGATTTAGGCTATGGTCATATGTTTTTAAATGAAGAAAATGTTGAGAAAGAAATTCGGTATATGGAAGTTTCGCAACAGGTAAGTAAGGTTTCTGCGATTCCGGAGGTTAGAAAATTGTTGGTAGAGCAACAACAGGAAATGGGGAAGAATAAGGGTGTTGTAATGGATGGAAGGGATATAGGTACTGTTGTTTTTCCTAATGCCGATCTTAAAATTTTCATGACTGCATCCACAGAGCAAAGAGCTCAACGACGCTATGATGAATTGATGGGAAGGGGAGATGAAATAAGTTACGAACAAGTACTCCAAAATGTTAAGGATCGGGATTTTATGGATTCTACCCGCGAAGATTCTCCTTTAAGAATGGCAGATGATGCTATAGAATTTGATAATTCCAACATGGGTTTAGATGACCAGTTTGAGAAAATACTGAAGATAGCAAAAGACAAGATTGAAGAGGTTAATTCTTAGAGTTTTGAACAAATAAAAATAGGTCCGCAATTAATTTAATTATTAGTTGCGGATTTTTGTTTAGTTACGTATTTTTGCACTCCTTTTTGGCAGAAAACCGGAAATTCAAAAAGGCTTGAAAATCAAATCTATAAACAACTTCTGTGGTTTCTGTTTTGCTGAAAGATTTCCGAAGAAACTCAGAATACAAATTTAAAGTCAGTAATGGCTGAAGAAGCAAAAAACAAAGAAACTCAGGACAACATGGAGAATGTTGAAGTACAGGATGTAGCTGGTATGGCAACAGACTCTCAACCTGAAGTAGAAAAACAACAGGAAAACCCTGAAAAATTCCTAAAAGAATTTAACTGGCACAATTACGAAGAAGGAATTGATCCTATTGACGATAAAAAGCTGGAAGAATTTGAAAAACTGGTAGCAGAAAATTTCGTTGACACTTTAGATGATGAGGTTGTAACAGGAAAAGTAATTAATATTACAGATCGTGATGCAATCATTGATATCAATGCAAAGAGTGAAGGTGTTATTTCCCTAAACGAATTTCGTTACAACCCAGATCTTAAAGAAGGAGATGACGTTGAGGTATTAATTGACGTTCGAGAAGATTCTACAGGTCAATTGATCCTTTCTCACCGTAAGGCGAGAGTGATCAAAGCATGGGAAAGAGTAAACACTGCACATGATGAAAGTCTAGTGGTTAATGGATTCATTAAATGTCGTACCAAAGGTGGTATGATCGTAGACGTTTTTGGTATCGAAGCTTTCCTTCCAGGATCGCAAATTGATGTGAAGCCAATCCGTGATTACGATGCATACGTTGGTAAGAACATGGAATTCAAAGTGGTTAAAATTAACCATGAGTTCAAAAACGTTGTGGTTTCTCACAAAGCGCTTATCGAAGCAGATATCGAAGAGCAGAAGAAAGAGATCATCGGTCAGCTTGAAAAAGGTCAGGTACTTGAAGGTACTGTTAAGAATATTACTTCTT
>CAXGBX010000406.1:0-1875 GCA_964008195.1 uncultured Flavobacteriaceae bacterium | reverse complement strand
AATTTTTATATAAGATCAAAATGAATATTACCAGAGAGAATATTGATGAATTAAATGCGGTAGTTAAAGTTGATATCGCTAAAGAAGATTATGCCGGTAAAGTTGAAAAGATTTTAAAGGATTACCGTAAGAATGCCAATATTCCCGGTTTTAGAAAAGGTCACGTACCTATGGGGATGGTTAAGAAACAATATGGACAGGCTGTATTGGTAGATGAGGTAAATAAATTGCTTCAGGAAAGTCTTAACAAATATCTTACAGAAGAAAAACTTGATGTTCTGGGAAATCCTCTTCCTAAAGAACAGGAAAATTTTGATTGGGAGAAAGACGATTATAGTTTCGAATTTGAATTGGGTATCGCACCTGAATTCGAAGTGAACCTGGATCTTAAAAAGCCAGTTACAAAATATAATATCGTTGCCGATGAGAAAATGGTGAACGATCAGATAGAAAGTATTCAGAAACAATACGGAAAACTTAAGACCAAAGAAGAGGTTGCTGAAGGTGATACCGTTGCGGGAACTTTCAAGAATGAAGAAGAAGGTGTTGAGAATGAAACTACCATCGAACTTGCTAATATTAAAGGTAAGCGCAATCTGAATAAATTTGTAGGATCCAAAGTTGGCGATACGATTGCTTTGAAGACTAAAAATTTATTTGAAGATGATCACGCATTGGTGAATCATTTGAGTATAGAACATGATAAAGCTGAGGATCTTGATATTGAAGTGGAATTTACTATTTCTGAAATCAACGAAAGAGAACTTGCAGATCTGGATCAGGAATTGTTCGATAAGCTTTTCGGGGAAGGGAAAGTAAAGTCGGTAACTGAACTGAAAGAAAAGATCAAAGAGGATGCAGCTAAACAATTTGAGCAGCAAAGTGATCAGCAGTTAATGAATGATATTACTGAAGCGCTTATTGAATCTACAAATTTTGAACTTCCTAAAGATTTTCTTCAGAAATGGATTCAGACTGTTGGTGAAAAACCAATGACTGAAGAAGAAGCAAAAGAAGAATATGAAAAGAGCGAAAAAGGGCTTAGATATCAGTTAATTGAAGGAAAGGTTGTAAACGATAATAATCTAACTGTAGATTTCAACGATCTGAAAGCTTTTGCTTCAGAAAAGATCAAACAACAAATGGCGCAATTTGGCCAGATGGATCCTTCTCAAAAGGAACTTGATGATATCGCTGCCAGAATTTTATCAAATCAGGACGAGGTAAAAAGGCTTTCTGAGCAATTGATGAATGAAAAACTTCTTGAATTTTATAAGGAAAATATGAAATTTGATGAAAAGGAAGTTACTTATGAAGAATTTGTGAAAGCTATTTATAAGTAAGCCTTTTTACGATATATTAATTATCTTTAAGGCGTTAACTCAACCGGGGTAACGCCTTTTTTGGTTTTTTCCGGTAAATTGTTTAAGATTAGAAAAAGAAAAAATTGATGGATTACGGAAAGGAATTTCAAAAATATGCTGTCTCAGATCATAATATAAACAGCAATTATTACGATAAAATCGTTAGCAGTATGCTTCCTCAGGGGATGACCCCTAATATCATTGAAGAACGCCAGATGAATGCCGTGGCTATGGATGTTTTTTCAAGGTTGATGATGGACAGGATTATTTTCCTGGGTACAGGAATCAATGAGCAGGTAGCAAACATCGTACAGGCTCAGCTGTTATTTTTAGAAAGTACAGATGCCTCAAAAGATATTCAAATTTACATTAACTCTCCTGGAGGTAGTGTTTATGCGGGTCTTGGTATTTATGATACCATGCAATTCATTAAGCCGGATGTAGCGACAATCTGTACAGGAATGGCAGCCTCAATGGGGGCAGCATTACTTTGTGCCGGTGAAGCAGGGAA
>CAXGBX010000405.1:0-1885 GCA_964008195.1 uncultured Flavobacteriaceae bacterium | reverse complement strand
ATTACAAGGTGAGCGTCCAATGGCAGCAGATAATAAAACAATTGGTAGATTCCACTTAGACGGAATTCCACCAGCGCCAAGAGGAACTCCTCAAATTGAAGTGACTTTTGATATTGATGCCAATGGTATCATTAAAGTAAGTGCTACAGATAAAGCAACTGGTAAGTCTCAGGATATTCGTATCGAAGCTTCTTCAGGATTAACAGAAGAAGAAATCGAGAAAATGAAGAAAGAGGCTGAAGCGAATGCTGAAACCGATAAAAAGGCGAAAGAGAAAGTTGATAAGCTGAACGAAGCTGATGCAATGATCTTCCAGACTGAAAAGCAGTTGAAAGAATTTGGTGATAAATTATCTGATGATAAGAAGAAGCCAATCGAAGAAGCTTTGGAAGAATTGAAAAAGGCTTATGAAACTAAAGAACTTGACCAGATTACGCCAGCTTTAGACAAAATAAATGAGGCATGGAAAACAGCTTCAGAAGAAATGTATAAAGCTCAGGCAGAAGCTCAGGGCGGTGCAAACGGACAGCCAGGTGGACCACAACAAGGTGCAACCGGAGCTGAAGGTGGAGACGCAAAGAGTGGAGATGATGTTGAAGATGTCGATTTCGAAGAAGTGAAGTAAGCAGGACGTTAGTTTTGCTTTAGCAAAACTTTACGTATCGCTTATCCCGAGCGAAGCGAAGGATCTTCACCGATCTAAATAAAGTAAAAGCACGATCTTAAAAAGGTCGTGCTTTTTTTATTGTGTTCAGGTTTTATAACAGCATAGTGAGAGATTTTTACAAAATCAAATCACAATCAATATTGATTAAAAAAGCCTCACAGAAATGTGGGGCTTTTTTATGTCTTTTTTTGATGTCAGGCTTAGCGCAATTGAAGTCTGGTTCAAAAAAGCTAATGACCCTTCGACTCCGCTCAGGGTGACATTCAGAAAAATTTCATTTGTCGTCACGCTAAATTTGTTTCGGCTTCTTAGAATATTTCGCAGTAGTGTTGCTTTGATGAAAATCAATTACATGAATAGCGTATAGATATAAACCACATTGAAAATAATAAGGACACCAAGACATAATTGAGAAAAAACCCTGTAGTTTTTTCCCGGTCTATCTTCCTTTTTAAGGTCCTTGCCCGTTACCAGTTTATAATTAAACCAGGCCAGAAATGGTGCTGATAAAAAGGATAAAGCAGTGGCTAAATCAATCAACACCGTAAAGGAAGCGGTGAAAAAGAATAGTATGAGCAGTGAAAGTATGGGGATAATAAAAACATTCAGTTTATAATTCTTCCACTTCTGATCTTTTGTCCAATTTGATTTTTCTTCAGCAAAAAATTCAGAAATAACTCGTGGAAATGCATCTATTACAGCCAGGGTAGTGGAGAGCATGGCTATAAATGCAGCAATGCCTATGAGTGGTTTGCTCCAGTCTCCCAAAGTTTTCCCATAGAGATCTATTAATTGGCCTGAAAATTCCACTCCGCTACCAGAAAAACTAATACCACTTCCAAACATGATCAAAGCTCCCATCAAAAAAAACAAGAGGCCTATGATTGCTGCGGCCAGGTAGCCGACATTAAAATCGAAAAAAGCTTCTTTTAAAGTAGTTTTCTGTTTATTTTCAATCGCCTTCTCTTTGGTCCAGATAGAATGCCATACCGAAGCATCAATTGGAATGGGCATCCAGCCCATAAATGAAATGATAAATGCGATCCCAATCTTATTCCAAACATCAGGTGTTTCTATGGCTATCGCATTCTCCAGTCTTCCATCCCCAAATGCGAGGATCACGGCCGTCAAGGTTGCTAATCCAAGAAGGCTAACGATGGTTTTCATGGTTGTATCCAGGGCAGGGTATTTTCCAATGAGAAGCAGCGCTATGCAAAC
>CAXGBX010000404.1:0-1886 GCA_964008195.1 uncultured Flavobacteriaceae bacterium | reverse complement strand
GATAACCAGAACAGGTATTTCGGAATGTCTTACCACTTTTCAGTATTTGAGCCAATAAACATTTCCTGAAAGCCGCTGGCTCCATGAGATCCCATAACGATCAAATCACAGTTTTTCTCTTTTCCTATTTCCATGATACCGTCAAAGGCCCGGTGAAATTCAACAGTTTCATGTACTTTTATTCTTTTCAGGTATGGCTCTTTCATGATTTTCGCAAACCGCTGGTGCGCGAGTTTCATGAAAAAAATAGCTTCAGGCATATTCTGTCCCCCACCTCCTATGGGATCTATAAGCTGCAAAGGCAATTCCAGCATATGGAGTAAAAAAATCTCACCGTCAAATTTTCTGGCTAATTGCGCTGCAACTTTGAGGGCTCTTTCGGCCTGGTCGCTAAAGTCTGTAGGAACAAGGATATTTTTCATGATTGCACTTAAAAGATTCAAAATTAAAGCTCTACTAAATTTACAAAGAATATTTCATCTATAATTGTTTAATTTAAGGGTGCCTTTAAATGATAAATTAGAACGATATAGGTTGAAAGTATTTTATTGTAATTCATTTCATTTATTATCACGTTTTTATACTTGAAAAATATTGCTATATTTGCAGCGTTGAAACTAAAAAAGTACAGCGAGGGGACAGAAGTCCCCTCTTTTTATAAGCATGCTGAAGGAGAAGGTAGAAAAGTTAGCAGATAAGGTATTTGAAGAAAATAATCACTTATTTTTGATAAGCCTTGAGGTAAACTCCGCCAACCATATTAAGATAGTGTTGGACGGTGATGAAGGTGTTTCGGTAAACGACTGTATCCTGGTGAGCCGTGGAATAGAGCATAACCTGGACAGGGAAGAGGAAGATTTTTCTCTTGAAGTTACTTCGGCAGGAGTCTCTGAGCCTCTTACAATGCCGAGACAATACAAGAAGAATATCGGTCGCAGGTTAAAAGTGAAGACTGAGAATGAGAAATTCGAAGCTGATCTGGTATCTGCAAATGACAGTGAAATAAAGCTTTCATGGAAAGCGAGAGAGCCTAAGCCTGTAGGTAAGGGCAAAGTTACAGTTCAGAAAGAGGCCGTATTGCCTTATGCTGATATTGTGGAAGCAAAAGTTAAAATAACATTTTAATCACAAATTGATATGGAAAATATCGCGTTGATTGAGTCATTCTCAGAGTTTAAAGACGATAAACTTATAGATCGTGTTACGCTGATGGCGATCCTGGAGGATGTTTTTAGAAATGCTTTAAAGAAAAAGTATGGAGAAGACGATAATTTTGATATTATTGTAAACCCTGATAAAGGAGATCTTGAGATTTGGAGAAACCGTATTGTGGTAGCAGATGGTGAAGTAGAGGATTCTAATAGGGAAATTTCTCTAGCTCAGGCAAGAAAGATCGAGCCAGATTTTGAAGTTGGTGAAGATGTATCTGAAGAAGTGAAGCTTGTAGATCTTGGTAGAAGAGCGATTTTGGCACTGCGTCAAAATTTGATTTCTAAGATCCATGAGCATGATAATACAAATATTTATAAGCAGTTTAAAGAACTTGAAGGAGAGATTTACACTGCAGAAGTTCATCATATTAGGCACAGAGCGATCATTCTTCTTGATGATGAAGGGAATGAAATTGTGCTTCCAAAAGATCGCCAGATTCCTTCAGATTTCTTCCGTAAAGGGGAAAACGTTAGAGGAATCATTGAAAGCGTTGAGTTAAAAGGAAATAAGCCTACAATTATAATGTCCAGAACCGCTCCCGGTTTCCTTGAGAAATTATTCGAACAGGAAATCCCGGAAGTGTTTGACGGTTTGATTACTATCAAGAAAGTGGTGCGTGTTCCTGGTGAAAAAGCAAAAGTAGCGGTAGATTCTTATGATGATAGAATCGATCC
>CAXGBX010000403.1:0-1961 GCA_964008195.1 uncultured Flavobacteriaceae bacterium | reverse complement strand
AAACAGCATCATTAGAAAGAAAATAATTAACTTGACCAACAAACCAATATTAAGTCTACGAATAGGTGTCGCTTAATCTACCAACTAGTTATAAGCAAGTCAGTTAGATCGACCAAATAGTTTTAAAAAAATATGAAGAAAATAATCCAGACCAGCAATGCCCCTGCTCCTATTGGGCCTTACAATCAGGCTATATTTGCCGGAAATACTTTATACATTTCAGGACAAATAGCTTTGGACCCTAAAAGCGGTGATCTAAAAACCGATGATCTTGAAAAGGAGACAGTCCAGGTTTTAGAGAATTTAAAAGCAATCCTTACAGAAGCCGAACTTAACCTGGACCATGTAGTAAAAACTTCTATCTTCATCAGTGATATGAATAATTTCGCAAGAATTAATGAGGTTTATTCACGCTATTTCAAATCTGAGAATGCCCCGGCACGAGAAACGGTAGAAGTCGCAAATCTCCCGAAATTTGTGAACGTTGAAATAAGCGCTATCGCGGTGAAATTTTAATTAGCCAATCCTCTAATTAATAATCTGGCTGTTGCAGGGTTCGTTGCTAATGGGACATTATGTACATCACATAAACGCATCAGCATAAAAATATCTGGTTCATGTGGATGCTTATCTAAAGGATCCCTGAAAAATATGACCATATCCACCAATCCTTCAGCTATTCTGGCGGCTATTTGCGCATCGCCTCCCAAAGGACCTGAAAGTAATTTTTCAACTTCATAGCCGGCAGCTTCGGTTTTTGACCCGGTAGTTCCGGTGGCTATAATTTTCAGTTGTTTAGAATGTAGTGTTTCACGGTTTTCATTTAAAAACTGGACCATTTCAGGCTTTTTACCGTCATGGGCAATAATTGCTATGGTTTTCATCTAATAGTATTTATTTTATATTGTTCCTGTATGGTTCAATTATTTTTTATTGTATGTTCACTTAATGTCCAGTAAACTGAAGAAATATAATGTCATGTTGAAAACAGTCGAAACGTTTTTGTCTTAGCCTTCGACTGCGTTCAGGTTGATAAAACCTGCATTAGGACAAAAACTGAAATGCATTTTTTTAATAATCGAACATTATAGACTAAGTAGATAAGATTTCTGAAATTCTCAACAGGTCCTTATTGATATTATGTTTTCCTTTCAACGCCTGGTCTAAACTGCAGGATTTCATTTCATTATTCATCATCCCCACCATCAAATCCTTTTTGCCATCTAAAAGTAATTCCACCGCTTTTACTGAAAGTCTGCTTGCCAGAACCCTATCAAAACAGCTCGGCCTACCTCCTCTTTGAATATGGCCCAAAACCGTAACACGTGCATCGTAATAGGGAAGATTCTGCTTCACATATTCTGCTAGCTGAAATACATTTTTTCCAATTTTATCACCTTCTGAAACCACTACGATACTTGAGGTTTTTCCGGCCCTTCTACTTCTTTCCAAAGAATCCAGTAACCTTTCCAGTCCTAGATCTTCTTCAGGAATTAATATTTCTTCGGCACCAGCACCAATACCACTATTTAAAGCAATAAAGCCGGCATCCCTACCCATTACTTCCACAAAAAATAATCTATTATGGGAACTGGCAGTATCACGAATTTTATCAATAGCTTCCACCACCGTGTTTAGAGCAGTGTCGTAACCAATAGTATAATGTGTCCCGTAGATATCATTATCAATTGTACCGGGAACGCCAATTACAGGTATCTTGTGTTCTTTACTAAAAATCTGGCCACCTCGAAATGTTCCGTCACCTCCTATCAGGATCATTGCGTCTACTTCATCTTTTTTTAGATTTTTAGCGGCTTTGGCCCTTCCCTCTTCGGTTAGAAATTCTTTAGATCGGGCAGATTGTAAAATAGTCCCGCCCTGATTTACAATATTACGAACGCTCCTGGCATTCATATTTATAGAGTCGCCACTGATCATTCCCTGAAAACCTCTATAATAAC
>CAXGBX010000402.1:0-1964 GCA_964008195.1 uncultured Flavobacteriaceae bacterium | reverse complement strand
CGGTAATGGATATGTAAAAGAATACCACGTAGAAAGATTGATGAGAGACGCAAAAATCACTCAGATATATGAAGGAACTTCTGAAATTCAGAAAATTGTAATTTCCAGAAGTATTCTTAAAGATTAACTTTTCTAAAAATTTTATAAAGGAAAAGAGCAGCCAATCGGCTGCTTTTTTATTTGAAACAACTTCCAATTTCTACTATTGGATTTTTAGTTTTCGTCATTATCCAATTCGCAATTAAAATTAAAAATTTTACAATTTTCTCATTTTAACTCTTTCTAATTATCAATTCCTAAAAACTTGATTTAAAGGCGTTTATTCCTTTTAAGGTTACTTAGTTTTTGTATAACTTCCATTAATAATTCAGAAGGAAAACATATGAAAACGAAAGAACAGGGACTCTACTCCCCTCTATTTGAGCACGATAACTGCGGGGCGGGATTTATTTGTAATCTTAATGGCGAAAGAACTAATAACATTATCCATAAGGCCATAGACATCCTGGTTAGACTGGAACACAGGGGCGCGGTAAGCGCCGATGGAAAAACCGGGGATGGCGCGGGAATTCTTATTGAAGTGCCTCACAAATTTTTCAAAAAAGTGTGCGAATTCGAATTACCCGGATCTAGAGAATATGCTGTGGGAATGGTATTTCTTCCTAAAAATAAAAATCAGGCTGGAATTTGTAAGACCACCTTTGAAGAAGAAATCAAGAACCAGCAACTGGAAGTTCTGGGATGGAGAAAAGTTCCGGTAAATCACTCCTGCCTTGGTAAAATGGCCAGTAATGTAGAACCTGCCATAGAACAGGTATTTATAGGACGCCCGGAAAAGTTAAACGACCAGGAATTTAACGCTAAACTTTATTCAGCCCGGAAGATCTCAGAACATGCTATTGAGAATTCCGGTCTTGCTGAAAGCGAATATTTCTATTTTTCAAGTCTTTCAACAAATACCATAATATATAAAGGTCTATTGATGCCTCAGGATATCAACGAGTATTATAAAGACCTGAATGATCCTGATGTGATCACCAAACTGGCTCTGGTGCACCAGCGATTTTCAACCAACACCTTCCCAACCTGGGACCTGGCACAACCATTTAGATATATGTGTCACAATGGGGAAATTAATACCCTACGTGGTAACCTGAGCAGAATGAAAGCACGGGAAGAACTTTTTGAAAGCGATGTTTTTGGCAAGGATATAAAAGAGATCGTTCCTATTACTATGGAGGGAAAGTCTGATTCCGCATCCATGGATATGGCATTAGAACTCCTACTACAAACCGGGAGATCCCTGCCCGAAGCCATTATGATGATGGTTCCCGAAGCATGGGAAAAAAATCCTTCAATGAAGGATAATAAAAAAGCATTTTACGAGTACAATGCCTGTATCATGGAGCCTTGGGATGGACCAGCCTCTATTCCGTTTACCGATGGGAATTATATAGGTGCCTTACTCGATAGAAATGGATTACGCCCTTCAAGGTATACGGTAACCAAAGATGGATATGTGGTAATGTCTTCTGAAACGGGTGTACTGGATATTAAGCCTGAAAATGTGTTGAAACATGGTAGACTGGAACCCGGAAGGATGTTCCTGGTTGATATGATTGAAGGCCGAATTATTGAAGATGAAGAAGTAAAAGAGAAAATAGTTACTGAAAGGCCTTATAGAAACTGGCTTGATGAAAACCTGCTACCATTAGCAGAGGTTCCATATACAGGGAATCAAACTCCCGTGGAAGACATCCCATATACTACCAGACTCAAACTATTTGGTTATACCTATGAAGATATCTCTACGATCATATCACCAATGGCCTCTCAGGCAAAGGAAGCTATTGGCTCTATGGGAACCGATATTCCCTTGGCAGTACTCTCTGATAAACCGCAATTATTATTCAACTATTTCAAGCAGCTTTTTGCCCAGGTGACCAATCCTCCACTGGATGGAA
>CAXGBX010000401.1:0-1972 GCA_964008195.1 uncultured Flavobacteriaceae bacterium | reverse complement strand
CCCTGAGAATATCCGGGTACATGGACCCTGAACCAATAATTCCCAACCCGCCGGCATTGGATACAGCACTGGCAAGTTTCCAGCCACTTGCCCAGATCATTCCGGCTTGGATTAATGGATATTCTATATTGAAAAGTTGCGTAATTCTGTTTGCTGACATTATTTTTTAATGATAAGATATGATTGTCTCGAATTATTTTGTTCAAACATAGCAATATAAATACCTCTGGAAAAACCTGAAAGGTCTATTTCATTTTCCACCTGGTCTTTTTGAGTAATTACCCTACCCGTAGTATCGAATATTATGACCTTATATGTTTGATCTGTAGGATTATTAAAACTCAATTTATCAATTACTGGATTCTGAATAATGGTAAATTCTCCAATTTCTTCGGGTAATTCTGAAAAGGCTTTTCGAAAATCAGGGATTCCGAAGCCAAGATTATTGTCTGGAACAAGAAACTGACTTGAAGCCTGTCTTACAAGCTGCATAACTTCAAGATTCGTCAAGGCTGGATCTGCCTGCCAGAAACTGGCAATAGAACCGGCAAGAATTGGGGAGGCAAAAGAAGTTCCGCTTACCTGAACCAGATTGCCCAATTCATCTATTGCGATAATATCGAGTCCCTGTGCGGCAACATCCGGTTTGATGCGTCCGTCTGCCGAAGGCCCACGGGAGCTGAAAGAAACATAATTCCTGTTTTCATCAACCGCGCCTACACTCAGTACGTTGGCATCTCCAGGTGCACTGATTATATCGAAGTAATTTTCCTCACCACGATTTCCGGCTGAAGTCACCACCAAAAGACCCTTTCCAGTAGCAATACTGGCTCCACGGGAAATAAAAGTAGTTTCACCATCCATATCTTCAGGGGTATAGCTATAATCAGGATTGTCAAATAAGGTGTAACCCAACGAGGTGTTGATGAGATCTACGCCCAGGCTATCGGATCTTTCAGCAGCTTCTACCCAGTAGCTTTCCTCCACGGGGGTTTCAGTAGCTTCAATTTCCGTTCGGAATAAATAATAGGAAGCATCCGGAGCTGTACCAACAAATTGATCTGCAATAAATCCGGCCATATTCGATAATACCAGCGTACCGTGATTGCTCAATTCAGGATTGTTATAATTCTCAGATCTGTTAGGGAAATCATAACCTCCCAAAAGTTTACCTGCAGATTTTAATCTCTGAAATGCCCCTATGGTATTCACATTGGGGAATCCGGCATCCATCACCGCAATCGTAATACCTTCTCCGGTAAAATCATTTTCATGAAGATAATCTGTACCCAGCATTTCGGTTTGGTTTGCTGCAAAACCATAGTTAAATTCAATATTAATTTCCAGTTTGTTCTTCAGATTTTTATTTTCTTCGGAAACTCTAGAATTCAGCTCGTCGCTGGCAAATTCAATGTTCGAAACAAACTGCAGGTTCAGTAGATCTGAAATATTTTCCCGTGGCCCAATTACATGGATGCAGTTCATCCATTTTGATTTAGACTTTACTGAAATGGCCGGTTGTGATTTGACGATGCTTATATAAGACTCATTCACCGGAACATCCCTTTCATCTATGGAGGTGCCGCGTAAAGATTTACGTTGGATTGCCTTATTGCTTAATATAGTAGAAGGATTATTTAGAGCTTCCTGCACATTCGCTTTGTCTTTAAAATAAACCCACGCATGTTCTTCCTGCGCATAAGAGAGACAGGAGATTAGAAAAAAAAACAAAAAAAGTCTTTTCATGCTAATAAGGGCTCTAAAGCCATTAATTTACGAAATAACGCCGGAACCTAAACACTCTTCATTTTTATACCAGGCCACAAACTGACCCTCGGTAATAGAAGCCTGCGGTTCATCAAAAATCACATACATGCCATTTTCGGTTTGATGCAACGTGGCAACCTGAAGAGGCTGGCGATATCTAATTCTTGCTTTGAGTCTCAACTCCTCGCCAATAGAGATCGCTAAG
>CAXGBX010000400.1:0-1990 GCA_964008195.1 uncultured Flavobacteriaceae bacterium | reverse complement strand
CTTCATCCATTTGCGGATTGCGCTCTTTGCCCCCAATCTGCATCGAATGTTTCTGGATTGCTTTTACTGCTTTCTCTTCAGCCCTTCCAAAATTTTGATTTCGAATACTGTCTGGAAGCAGAATTTTGTCATCTACCGCTAATCTTTCAACAGGAAGAATATCCCAGTAATTATCAGCGTAATTCTGGTTTATTTCTTCTTTTCCCTGTTCAATTGCTACCTGACCGTTATAAAGGGCATTATATTCAGCAGTTACCGCATGGTAATTCCTGTTAATGAAGGTGTCTTTCTTTCTGGAGCAGCTAAAAATTGCCGCGGAAAGTATGAGAAAAAGAGTAAATCTGGTAAACGTATTCAAAATGAACCAATTGTGGGTATCATGGATAACTTTGATACAACTAGTTTAGTATGTAAAAGTAAACTTCTTTTTCTAAAGTCCAATAAGTGCGATTTTATCCTTCGGCAATTTCCCTGGAGAAATATTCTTCCAGTTCATTTAGCGTTGCTGCAGATGTTTCCATATCCCTTACAATTACTCCTTTATCGAGTACCACAATACGCTCACAGACTTCAGTTACATGAATTAGATCATGACTAGAAATTAAGATCGTTGTACCGCTGGTTTTGGAAAGTTCTTTCAGTAATTTTTTGAGCCTGATTTGAGTAGTAGGATCAAGGTTTGCGAAAGGCTCATCAAGAATTACCACTTCCGGATCTCCAATTAAAGCGGCGACAATCCCCACTTTTTTCTGGTTCCCTTTGGAAAGATCTCTCAGATATTTTTTTCTGCCAATGATTTCACCATTAAAAAGATCTTCAAATTGGGTTAGAAAAGTATCAATATCGGCCTTATTTCTATTTCTCAGATCTCCGATAAAATAAAAGTATTCTTCAGGGGTGAGATATCCAATAAGAAAGCTTTCATCTATGAATGAAGAGGTAAATGGTTTCCAGTCTTCACTCTCACTTACGGTAATATCCTTGTTGAAAATATTACCCGTGGTAGGCTGAATAAGATCCAGTAGCAGACTAAAAAAGGTGGTCTTTCCGGCACCATTATTTCCTACCAACCCGAAATTCTGACCTGATGGGATGTCCAGATGTTCAATATCCAGGATCTTGTTACCGTTATATATTTTTGAAAGGTTTGTAGCTGTAATCATAATAATAAATTTTAGTCTCCTTTTTGTTTAAATCCCTGGATCATCGCATATTTTCTCTTACGATATCTTTGTACCAGGAAGGTGAGAAATGCCGGTCTCAGAATTAATCCAATAACGCCCAAACCTGCCAGTAAACCGAGTGCCGCTTCATAATTCACGAATTTATTCATGATCCAGAAAAAGAAAATTGGGAGTATTAATAGTGGTAAACCCACCAGCCACTGGCTTGCTCCAGTTCCCTGATAATTCATGAATGGGCTTTTATCCAGATCTATCGCTTTTTTGTTGAAAGAACCCGCGAACAATAGCACCGGTACATTTACGCCAACATTATACAAAGCACAGGCTATATTCAGCAAAAGAATATTCCAACCAAAGTAAACGTAAGGCGTCGTTAGAATGGTTAAGATACCTACACTTACGGTGATCAATACCATTTTTGAAGCAAGGTACTGGCGCAACGGTATATTTTGAGCCATGATCATGGGATAGTATGATGAATCCCATGATGGAACGAATTGTCCAAAATTGATCATAAAAATACCCGTCATAAAAACACCTACAAAAGCAAAAAATGCCGGCATATCCTGATAGGCATCATTTGGATAAAATATGAGTCCGTAGCCTAACATAATCAGGGACATATAAATCGTGGTTTTTGGCCTCTTATTTCTCCAGATGAGTTTTAAATCCTGCTGCAGAAATGGAGCAATGCTTCCAAATTTCCTGGTCCAGCCAAACTCCTTGGTGTTAATTGCTTTACTTTTTCCTTTCAGGCCTGCATCCAGGTAGAATTTCCCGGCAAGGTTCTTAAAATTCCAGAAGTA
>CAXGBX010000399.1:0-2009 GCA_964008195.1 uncultured Flavobacteriaceae bacterium | reverse complement strand
ATATCCGTCGTTCGAGCTATAGCTATCTACATCTGTGAAAACATCGCTTTCAAGGACTTCGCCAACCATCGCAGATTGCTCGGCGAAAAGGTTTTTATAGTATGAGTTTTCATTATTTGGTTTAACCTCTGTAGCCTGCTCGTTTGGACGTTCCCATATTCCAGGTCTGGATTCTCCATAGATTCCGTCTGCTTCATATCCTGAATATTGATAAGAACCGCAAGAAGCCAATGCTAAAAGGGCCATCGGGGCGAGCAGAAGACTTAGTTTATTTTTGAGAGTATAGTAAAGTTTCATTGGTGATTCTTTTTATTGTTGGGCATCCTAAAAATAGTTAGTTTTGCCCGAACGGTTAGTATTACACTTGAAAATACACAAGTTTTATGCCAAATAACAAGAGATGGGAAAGAATCTAACAAAACGAAGCGAGGACTATTCAAAATGGTATAACGAATTGGTTGTTAAAGCCGATTTAGCTGAAAATTCAGCGGTTCGGGGATGTATGGTCATTAAGCCTTACGGTTACGCTATATGGGAGAAAATGCAGGCTGAATTGGACAGGATGTTTAAAGAAACAGGTCATCAAAATGCCTATTTTCCACTTTTTGTTCCGAAGCATTTATTTGAAGCGGAAGAGAAAAATGCTGAGGGTTTTGCTAAAGAATGTGCGGTGGTAACACATTATCGATTAAAGAACGATCCTGAAAAGCCGGGAAAATTAATGGTAGACCCGGAGGCGAAACTGGAAGAAGAGCTCGTGGTTAGACCAACTTCAGAAGCAATAATATGGAGTACCTATAAAAACTGGATCCAGTCTTACAGGGATTTACCTATAAAAATCAATCAGTGGGCCAATGTGGTGCGCTGGGAGATGCGAACCAGGCTATTTTTAAGGACTGCAGAATTTCTATGGCAGGAAGGGCATACAGCTCATGTAACTAAAGAGGAAGCACTTCAGGAAACAGAATTAATGAATAATATCTATGCTGAATTTGCTGAAAATTTCATGGCGATTCCTGTAGTTAAAGGTAGTAAGACTGAAAATGAACGTTTTGCCGGTGCTTTGGAGACTTATTGTATAGAAGCTTTAATGCAGGATGGAAAAGCATTACAGGCTGGTACTTCTCACTTTTTAGGACAGAATTTTGCAAAAGCTTTTGATGTGAAGTTTGCCACAAAAGAAGGAGGGCTGGAACATGTTTGGGCGACTTCCTGGGGGGTGTCAACCAGATTAATGGGTGCGCTTATAATGACGCATAGCGATGATAATGGATTAGTATTACCTCCAAATCTCGCTCCTATACAAGTAGTAATTGTGCCAATTTATAGAAATGAAGAGCAGTTAGAGCAAATATCTGAAGCTGCCAATGAGCTGGTTAAACAATTAAGGGCTGTAGGTATCTCAGTTAAGTTTGATGATAATGATAATCAAAAACCGGGTTGGAAATTTGCTCAGTATGAGTTGCAGGGAGTACCAGTTAGATTAGCAATAGGTCCAAAAGATCTGGAGAAGGGAACGGTTGAGCTTGCCAGAAGAGATACATTGACAAAAGAATTTGTAAATAGGAATGATGTAGTTGAGAAAATTCAAGCTCTTATGGCTGAAATTCAGGAAACACTATTTAAGAAAGCTAAAGACTACCGGGACGATCATATTACCGAGGTGGATAATTTTGAGGATTTCAAAAAAGTATTAAAGGAAAAAGGTGGGTTCTTGTCAGCTCATTGGGATGGAACTTCTGAGACTGAAAATAAGATCAAAGACCTTACGAAAGCTACCATTAGATGTATTCCTTTTAATAGAAAGGAAGAGACAGGTAGTTGTGTTTTAAGCGGCAATCCATCTGCAGGAAGAGTGTTGTTTGCGAAGGCTTATTAAAAAATTGAAAAATTTTTGTAGAACATTTGCGGCATTCCAAAAAAGTTGTATTTTTGCATCCGCATTTGAAACAAAAATGGTCCGTTCGTCTAGGGGTTAGGACGCCAGGTTTTCATCCTGGTAACAGGGG
>CAXGBX010000398.1:0-2024 GCA_964008195.1 uncultured Flavobacteriaceae bacterium | reverse complement strand
GTTCCTACTTCTACCTGGGATGGGGATGGTTTGCCTTTAAAAAACATGAAGTGGGTTGAAGATGGAGTAGTCAAAAATCTTGCTTATAGCCGTTATTGGGCAAAGGAAAAAGGAGTAGATCCTGTTCCATATCCCAGTAATTTTATCATGGAAGGCGGCGATGCTTCCCGGGAAGAACTTATTAAGAGCACCAAAAAGGGAATTTTAGTCACCAGGCTTTGGTATATACGTGGTGTAGATCCTCAAACGCTTCTGTATACAGGTCTAACCAGGGATGGAACTTTTTATATTGAAAACGGTGAAATAAAATATCCGGTGAAGAACTTTAGATTTAATGAAAGCCCGATAATTATGCTGAATAATTTAGAAGCATTGGGAGAACAGGTTCGTATTGATGGAAATCTTATTCCGTATATGAAAATCAGGGACTTTACATTTACCAGCTTGTCTGATGCAGTATAGTTTTAATTGAACTGAAAAACTGGTTGTTTTGATGCTGTCTTAACAACCAGTTTTTATTTATAATATTTCCACAATAAAACCAGCCGGGAAACTATCAAATTAATTAAATTATCGAATATTTTAAATTGAGATGCGGTGATGAATGAGTTTTTCTTTACCAGGCTACAGTACGAGTCGGGAGATTGGGATGTAGATCAGCGAATGCCTTCCAATTTGCTGAATTCCCTCGTCGAATATACCACGCTAAGAATCGATAAACAGGAAAATATTGTGCCTTTGGCAAGTGATGAAATATTCAGTTGCCCCTTCTGTTATATTTCCGGGCATAAACTGGTTCAGTTTACCATAAAAGAGAGAGAAAACTTCAAAAAATACGTGGAGAATGGCGGTTTTGTGTTTGCAGATGATTGCAACCATGATATTGATGGGTTATTTGCCAAATCTTTTGAGCGACAAATGGAAGAAATTTTCGGCTTTTCAGCATTAAAAAAGATTCCTAACGATCACGAACTGTATTCTATATTTTTCGAGTTTGAAGATGGTCCGCCTACGACTTCACAGGAATTGAATGGCTGGGGAGACGATCTGGTACATGATTACTTAAAAGCGATAGAGATGAATGGAAGAATTGGCGTTTTATATAGCAACAAGGATTACGGCTGCGAGTGGGATTACGATTTCAGGAACAAGCGCTGGTATAAAATAGATAATACACGTTTTGGGGTTAACATCGTGATGTATGCCTTAACCTCATAAATTAAAAAATATGGAGAAAGACCTGGAAATTTTAGAACGGGAAGTAGAAACACTTACCGCTAAGCTTAAGGATTTGAAGCGGGAAATTGGAAAAGTTATAATCGGCCAGGATGAAACGGTAGAACAATTAATAATAGCTTTTCTGGCAGGCGGACATATTTTGCTGGAAGGTGTTCCCGGCCTAGCAAAGACGCTAATGATTCGAACCCTTTCTCAGGCCATAGATCTTAAATTTAGGAGAATACAATTTACCCCAGATCTAATGCCTTCAGATATTATTGGAACTGAAATTCTCGAAGAAGACCATAGCACAGGAAAGAAATTCTTTAAATTCAACAAGGGTCCCATTTTCGCCAATATTATACTGGCAGATGAAATTAACCGAACCCCGCCAAAAACTCAGGCTGCCTTATTGGAAGCTATGCAGGAGTTTGAAGTAACTTATTCCGGACAGACTTATAAACTGGACAGGCCTTTCTTTTTGCTGGCTACGCAAAACCCCATTGAGCAATCGGGAACTTTTCCGCTACCGGAAGCTCAGCAAGACCGTTTTTTATCCTATATCAAAATCGGCTATCCATCTGAGCAGGAAGAAACTGATATTTTATTGCAGACAACCGGGATTAAATCTGAAAAAATAAGACCTGTTCTTAACGGGGATGAGATTTTACGATTACAGGAGCTTGTTCGGGAAGTGCCTATTAGTGAAGATCTGGTAAAAAAAGTTAGTAAACTGGTAAGAGCTACAAGGCCGGAAACTACTGATAACGATTATGTAAAAGAATGGGTGAACTGGGGTGCTGGTC
>CAXGBX010000397.1:0-2073 GCA_964008195.1 uncultured Flavobacteriaceae bacterium | reverse complement strand
CTTCTGAATTTTTTCTGATTATAACCTTAGTTTGATGTTTAAAATCAATTACAAATTCTCTTGAAGGAACACTTACCACTAAACCTTCGGCTGGTGCATTATATAAACCATCCAAATTTCCAGAAAGATCATTACTTGAAAGTGATGATGGAGTTATAAAGTCAAATTGAGTTTCCTTTCCAAACTCTTCAGGCAATTCTATTCGAAAAAACGCCCCATTGAGATATAGAGAATCGGGAGAACTGAACTCAACTTTTATATTAGCTTTTCCTTCTTCAACATCGCTAATGGTTTGTTTCCAGTTGATGCTATCCATTTGATAGCTGAATGTTTTGATACCCTGATTCCTTTTAAAATCTATATCTTGGCCTTCTTTTCTGGTAATCCAAGCATTATCCCAATTAGATTTCATTAAAACAAGGCTGGAATTAAATTCCATTAATTGATTGTCGACCCTGATGCCTGTCATATTTCCCCAGGTTGTAAATTCGGCCTGTGCAAGAATAGAAGGCGCCCCAATTAATATAAATAAGATGGTAAATAGATTTTTCATTTTTTCATTTGAATTTTTGAATTGCTGTTTGATTTTATTTCCTTTTATCTGTTTCTCTTGAAATAGTCTTTTCGAAATTATAAATAGCTTTTACTTTTTCTTCTGAGTTTGCGGTCTGTAACCAATTTGACCATACCATAAACCAACTCCATTGCGGTTGAGCTTCCAGTATATTTGGTTTAGGTAATTGACCCACTTCGCCAAGAGCAATTGGCTTCCCGTCTGCAAGTTTTAAAAGCTCTCTATAATCTTTTTGCTCATAATCAAAGTGATAAATATCAGTGGCAAGGATGTCAACATATTCATGACCAGGATAAAATTCCTGATATTCAAAAGCCTCGTCTTGTGGTATATCCCTTGGACCATTAGCATTCCACACCCAGATAAGATTATTTAGGTTGTGGTGATTCGTATAACGTTCGTACATTAGTTTCCATAATTTTGGATAACCTTCGGGACCTCTTTTATTTCCCCACCAAAACCATACACCATTCATTTCATGGTATGGTCTCCACAAAACCGGAACTTTAGCTTCCTTAAGTTTCTTTAGATGGTCTGCAACATTATCAATTTGATCCAACCACTTTTCGTGAAGTGTAGTGCCTGGAGTTACTAACTCTTCCCAATCGGCATCGCTAATCTCGTTTTGTACACTATTAGCCCAGCCATATGGAGGAGTATCCTGAGGTCTTCCTACATGCCACATTAGTGTTATTATAGCTCCTTCCCGGTGTTTTTTGATAGCCGCCTCTACAATCCTTTCTCCTGGATCGTTTTCTCCGTTCCAGTAAAAATCAGTTCCCCAAACCGCAGGGAATTTTCCGGTAATGGCTTCAACTTGATTATAAAACTTATCAGGTTCCTCATTATAGCTGTGCTGTCCGGATAGTATATTATCGTCTAAAGAATATATATAATGCAATAATTCCTTAGCTTCCTGGGTGGCATTTTTGTTCACCGGTGCTTTTTGGCTAAATACATTGCTAAAAAAGATAAGACTAATAAGCGTAACAGCGAATTTCATGTAATTTATTTTTTAGTTTATTTATTCAATAGCTTGTCTGCCGCCAGTACTAAGAATAGGTAATCTGTAGTACCTCCTCCCAAAACATATTCGGTTTGTTGCCAAAGGAATGGCCATTCTAAAAGTTCAGGAAAATCGGGACGAATTAATGCTGTTCCCGAGCCAATTCCGCCAGGAGTAAAAGAGAAATCGCCCCGGTTCATTCCATAAGCCTGGGTTAAGGAGCGAGAACCAACCCCTGATGCGAAAGAAGACGTATTTACACCGGGATGCGTCCCTAAAACAAAATTGAGTGCGTTTAGCATATATTTCTTCGGAAAGATTTCAGGAAAAGCGGTATGTAAAAAATACTGTTTCATCCCAAAATTCTGAATTCCCCATCCTGCACCCCAAATATCGGGTTCATAAGGCATTCCGTAGGGAGTTTGCGCTCCTAATTTTTCTACTTCCTGGTAATAATCTTCTACAGAAGCTTTTATTTTATTTCTGAAATTTT
>CAXGBX010000396.1:0-2120 GCA_964008195.1 uncultured Flavobacteriaceae bacterium | reverse complement strand
TACCACGTAGTATTTTCTTACATAGAAGAAAATGCAGGTTTATATGCAGCTAAAGCTGCGGTGGCTATCTGTGAGGCGTTGATCAAAGGAGAAGACTATGATCTAGATAAAGATATACAGGAATTAAGGGAACTCAGGGAAGATGGACGCTTAGGACCAAGTACTGAGTCAATCATTGAAGAAGCTGAAAAGCGTAAAATTCCATGGATTAGATTAAATGAAAGATCTTTCTGCCAATTAGGATATGGTGCATGCCAGGAAAGAATCCAAGCCACTGTAACCAGCAAAACCAGTAATATTGCCGTTGAAATCGCTTGTGATAAGGAGGAAACAAAATATTTATTGCACCAGGCAGCCATAAAAGTTCCGAAGGGAGAAAGCATTCGTGAGCTTTCAGAATTAAAAGCTGCAGTTGAAGGTGTAGGCTTTCCCGTGGCTATCAAACCAATTGATGGGAATCATGGTAGAGGAATCACCTCAGATATCCATAACATAAAAGATGCTATTGAAGCCTTTAAAAATGCTAAAAAAATTTCCAAAAACATACTCGTAGAAAAGCATATATATGGTTCAGACTATAGATTACTAGTGATTAATTTCAAACTTGTAGCTGCGGCTCTACGAACACCAGCAAGCGTAATCGGTGACGGAAAATCAACCATTAAGGAACTGGTAGACAAGGTGAACAAAGATCCCAGAAGAGGATATCGACATGAAAAAGTACTTACAAGAATAGAGTTGGATTCTAACAGTATTCAGTTTCTTGAAAAAAAAGGATACAACCGGGAATCTGTTCTACCAGAAGGCGAAGAACTAACTTTAAAATATACCGCCAACCTAAGTACTGGTGGTACTGCTGAAGATGTAACCGATATCGTACACTCTTCAAATATTTTTATGGCTGAAAGAATTGCACGCCTTATAGATCTTGATATTTGTGGAATTGATATTATCACCAACGATATTAGTAAGCCGATTGATGAAACCGGCGGAGCAGTAATTGAGGTAAACGCGGGTCCCGGGTTTAGAATGCACCTTGCTCCCACCCAGGGACTTCCCAGAAATGTAGCCGTTCCTGTTCTGGATGGGTTGTTCCCCGGAAAGAATGATACAGGCAGAATCCCTATTATTGCCGTTACCGGTACCAATGGAAAGACTACTACCACCAGGATTATCGCGCATATTGCCAAACTTAGTGGAAAACTGGTAGGTTACACTACTTCAGACGGGGTTTATATACAAAACCGTATGGTGATGAAAGGTGACTGCACAGGTCCAAAGAGTACCGAATTAGTTCTAAAAGATCCTACAATTAATTTCGCTGTACTGGAATGTGCCCGTGGAGGACTGCTTCGTTCCGGGCTTGCTTTTCAGGAATCAGATATCGGTATTGTTACCAATGTTGAGGGTGATCACCTGGGACTAGGTGGAATTCACACTATTGAGCAATTAGCCAGGCTTAAATTTGTGATTCCTGAAACGGTTAAGCCAGACGGTTACGCTATTTTAAATGCCGATGATGATTTGGTCTATGATATGCGCAGCAATCTTCAATGTAAGATCGCCCTTTTCTCCATGGATGAAAATAATCCCAGGATTAAAAAATTTCAGGAAGATGGGGGAATTACTGCAATTTATGAGCAGGGATATGTTACGATTACCAGCGGAGTCTGGAAAATGCGTGTTATGAAGGCTGAAGATATCCCGCTTACTTTTGAGGCCAAGGCGCATTTTATGATTCAGAATATTTTACCGGCAATTCTGGCAGCCCATTTAAAAGGTATTAGCATACAGGATATGAAAGCGGCTTTAGAAAGTTTAATTCCATCGGAAAGTCAGACTCCCGGTAGGTTGAACTTATTTAAATTTGATAAATTTAATTTCCTTCTTGATTACGCCCATAATCCATCGGGTATGCGGGCCCTTCAAAAATTTAGCGATTCTTTCAGTATAGATTATAAAATTGGAATTATTGCTGGAATTGGAGATCGTTTGGAAAATGATACTATCGAAATTGGAAGTATTGCAGCTGAGATGTTTGATGAAATTATTATTCGTAATGATCGCGATTTAAGAGGTAAATCTGCTGAGCACCTCATCAATCTTGTAAAAAAAGGAAT
>CAXGBX010000395.1:0-2151 GCA_964008195.1 uncultured Flavobacteriaceae bacterium | reverse complement strand
GAATCAAAAATCAGCTTCTAAAATTATATCACCTTGCATTAATATTTGTAAAACAGACCATAAAACAGGTTATTGTTATGGTTGTGCTAGGACTAATGATGAAAAAAAGATTTGGAAAGATGAGAAAACAAGCAACAAGTGGAAAGAAGATAATATTTACGAATTAATAAAGTATGAAAGTTAATAAATGTTAAATCTCAAATTTCCAATTACAAAACAATTTGAAAGAGAACCTACCTGGTAAGGATTCCCAATACCTGCCATAGGGCTACCCTGCGGAACAATATATTTAAAGTTCTTTATAAGGTCGAAAACTTCGTCCTCACTCATTGGGTTTGGATATTTCTTTTCAACCCTGGCAATTTCTTTTGCGATACGCCTGTGCATATCATCTGGAGTTTGTTCGTAAATATTCCCATCAGAATCTTTAAGGGCATATTTGTTTACCCAAACCCTGGCGGCGAGATCGTCACCTTTGAAATATTTTAGCGATGCTTCATAAGCCTGTTCCTGGGTATATGTTTGTGGAACGACTGATTTTTCTTGTACAGGCATATTAATGAGATTTTTAGGTTAGAAATTCGTTATTCGAGTGGTATAAAACTAAACAAAGATTTGAGACTATTAACAATCTGTTTAGAAAAAGTTATCAAGAATTTATTGTTAATTTATTGATAATCAATTCATTAGTTATTTGCTAACAATAAATAGTTGACAAATAATGAAAATTAAAAATTTCTAAAGTCCAGTTTTATGTTTAATCTATAATGAAGGATAAAGATTGAATTTCCAAACGAAAACTGCGAAAATATTGATTCGGAAAAAGAAGAAAAAGATACTATTTGAAAAAAAAGAGGCTCCGCATCCAGCGGAGCCTTCATTGAATTAACACCTATGAAAATTCAAAATAAAAATTTTACTCTGTGATTGACCATATAGAGTATCCATTTGCAGGTACTTCTATGGTAACCGCTCCATTTTCATCGGAGGTAGGGCTGTATGTGGAGTTACCACTATAATCCATTAAGGTAACATTATTCCAATTTGAACTTATAGCACGTCTTTTTGTACTATTGTTGAGGCTAATATACAGAATTAATCCAGGATTTGATCCTGTACCGTTTCTTTTCATTACATATTCATCCTGATCTACATATAGAATTTCGGCATCACCGGTAGCGATACTATTATGAATTGCGATCATCTGTTTTATTTTATCCTGAAAATCAGGGTTTTCGTAATCTGAATAGAAAATGGTTGGATAACCGGGATGTGTAAGAATATAAGCGTATGCTTTCAGTTTATTTTCAGAAGCGATATAATTATCTACATTATCATCTTTTTCGGTATCGTGATTTGCGGTAAAGGTAACAGCATTGGCTGCATCTGTTTTCCATAACATATCTTTTTCAAGATTGGTAAGATCTTCAAACCTATCCAGGCTTTCTTCCAGTTTGTAGAATGTAGAAAAATCGAAGGCAGGAGAACCGGAAGCTTCAATCCAATCTCTAAGCACATCAGGATTACCGTCAAAATTTTCCCCTACTGAAAATCCGCCAACTTCATCCAGCCATTCTTTTACAACCCATGGCTCAAAACCCTTTACATAATCAAAACGCCAGCCATCAAAACCCATCACATTTTTGTAATATTTAGCTACGGAATTCTCATCTTTCCATAACCAGTTTTGTACCCGGTCTAAATGATGATCCAGGTTTGTTTCTGGGTAAAATAAACTTCCCGGATCAAATTTACTTACGCTATTGGGATAAAAATCTTCATAAGTTCTGTTGAACATTCCTGAAGCATTCCCATTTTCTTCGTTAAAGAGGGTATAAGTATCTTTATCGCGATAGGGGTTATATTCTAATCCTCCGCCAGAATTGTGGTTAATAACGATATCTGCAATCACTTCAAGATCATTATCATGGGCCTTAGCGATTAGGTTTTCCAGTTCTTCACGGGATCCAAACCTTGTTTCTACGGTTCCGTGTTGTTCAAAATTTCCGAAGTCATAATAATCGGAAACATCGTAACCCATAGAATACCCGCCAGATTGACCTTTACTCGCTACGGGAAGCCAGATACGATCTACCCCGGCATTGGCCCATCCCGGTACTTTTTCAGATAGGATATCCCACCATTCAAAAC
>CAXGBX010000394.1:0-2156 GCA_964008195.1 uncultured Flavobacteriaceae bacterium | reverse complement strand
AACGATGTACGCGTGAATGTGTTGGCTTATTCCCTTTTAAATGTCTTTAGAATGCCTTTACCAAAAGTTCTCAAGGAGCATATCATGGATCCTATTGATGCTTCTCAGAGCTGGAGATGGTTTGGGTATGAAAATTCCTGGACCACCATTGACGGGCTCAAAATGCAATCTGTTAGCGGTGGAGGTCACTCAGGTGGCGGAATGTTCATCAATACCGAAGATATGGCGCGATTCGGGTTACTTTTCATGAATAATGGAATATGGGATGAGAAAGAATTAATTTCTGAAGACCTAATCACCAAAGCAATTCAGCAATCAACCACAAATCCTAATTATGGATATATGTGGTGGCTTAATTCAGAAGGAGATCGAAATATGGCAGATATTGACTCTGAGGTATTTTATGCCGCTGGCTTTGGAGGAAATTTTATTGTAGTAGATCAAAAAAACAACATGGTAATTGTAACCCGATGGTTGGAACCTTCTAAATTTGAAGAGTTTCTGAACCTCATCTATAAGAATATTTAAAATGAAAAGAACTTTATTATATATCCTTGGAGGAATCTTCGTCCTGTGGCTATTATATTTCGCATTCATCTATTTTGTGCCCTATAGTGAAGGGACACGAAGCGGTGAATTGATAAAATTTAGCCATAAAGGAGTGATAGTAAAAACCTGGGAGGGTGAAATTAGCCAGGGAATTAGCGGTGCCCAGATATTTCAGTTTTCAGTGCTGGACAGGAACGATGAAGTAATCAAGCAGCTTCAGGAAAATGAAGGGAATTATGTGAAACTGAATTATGTTGAGCGTTTTTCCGCATTCTTTTTCTGGGGGGACACCCAGTATTTTATCACAGAAGTCGAAAGATCCCAAAGTCCACATTTCAGAAGATAGATATGCAGAAAGATTTTAAAAGTATAGAAGAAAGCCAGGTAGTAATCTCAGAATTGATGCTTCCCTCCCATTCCAATTTTAATGGTAAAATTCATGGAGGATATATTTTGTCGCTGTTAGACCAGATCGCTTTTGCCTGCGCCTCTAAACATTCCCGGGCTTATTGCGTTACGGCCAGTGTAGATACGGTAGATTTCCTAAAGCCTATCGAAATTGGTGAATTAGTTACCATGAAGGCTTCTATTAATTACGTGGGTACCAGTTCTATGGTGATTGGGATTCGTGTAGAGGCTGAAAATATTCAGACAGGAGCCAAAAAGCATTGTAATTCGTCATATTTCACCATGGTAGCAAAAGATGGCAATGGAAATTCAGTAGCCGTACCGGGACTTATACTGAGTAATGACGATGAGATTAGGCGTTTCGCTAAAAGTATCAAAAGAAAAGGCATGAAAAGAAAGCGAATTCAGGAATTCCATGAAACCGATTTCTCTTCCGAAAAATACCTGCATATTCTGGAAGATCACAAGGCTAAAATTCAGCTTGAATCTTGAAGTCCTTCGGATTTATATTTGCCATATTTATTGCTATCTCCATAGCGTATTTTTTTCCGCAGGGAATAGATCTATTACCTTTAAAAACAATTACCGATATAGGAATTGGCCTGATCTTCTTTTTTTACGGGCTGAAACTTTCTCCTTCTGAGTTCAAAGCAGGTTTACGCAATTACAAAGCTCACCTTGTAATCCATCTAACCACTTTTATCGTATTTCCGCTACTTTGCCTTCTATGTTTACCACTTTTCGAGGAAGGGCTGGAATCTGATCTCTGGATTGCTTTATTTTTCCTGGGAACCTTGCCCTCCACCGTATCTTCTTCTGTAGTCATGGTGGCTTTAGCCAAAGGGAATTTACCCACAGCGATTTTTAATGCCAGCCTTTCAGGACTAATCGGTATCATCGCAACACCAATTTGGATAGGCTTTATCCTGGAAAAAACAGCAGATTTTGACTTTCTAACGGTACTTCAAAAACTATGTTTGCAGATCATCGCCCCACTGGTAATAGGATTATGTCTTCAAAGATTTCTTGGACACCTGGCTAGAAAGTATGGAAAACAGCTGAGTTTGTTTGATAAGACTACCATAATACTAATCATATATTCAAGTTTTAGTAATTCTTTTACTTCAGATTTAATTAAATCAATAGAAATTGAAGACCTTTTGAAAATGGCAGGAATCGTGCTGGTTATATTCTTTTTA
>CAXGBX010000393.1:0-2160 GCA_964008195.1 uncultured Flavobacteriaceae bacterium | reverse complement strand
TGCTTGGAAACATGAAGGGTGATCGCAAAGCGGTGGCGTGTATTGAAGATACTGCAGTAGCCCTTCCAGTTTTAGCCGATTATATTTCAGATTTCAGCAAAATCATGAAATCCTACAATCAGCAGGCGGTTTATTATGCCCATGCCGGTGCAGGAGAAATTCACCTAAGACCCATTCTTAATTTAAAGAAAACTGAAGATGTCCAGCTTTTCCGAAGCATAACAAAAGATGTGGCGGAGTTGGTAAAAAAATATAATGGTTCCCTCAGCGGGGAGCATGGAGATGGACGGGTGAGAGCGGAGTTTATCGAATTGATGTTCGGTAAAAAGATATATGAATTATTGAAAGAGGTAAAATATACTTTTGATCCGCAAAACATTTTTAATCCCGGGAAAATAGTAGATGCGCCCGCAATGGATGAATCTTTGAGATATATTCCAGACAGGAAAGAACCTACTATAGAAACGATCATGGATTTTTCTGATGCTGACGGCGTTTTGCGCTTAGCAGAAAAATGTAATGGTAGTGGAGATTGTAGAAAATCTGTGGAAGCCGGTGGCACCATGTGTCCCAGTTACAGAGCTACCAAAGATGAAAAAGATACCACCAGGGCAAGGGCAAATGCACTACGTGAGTTTCTCACCAACTCAGAAAAAACCAATCGCTTTGATCACCCCGAATTAAAAGAGGTACTTGATCTTTGCATTAGTTGTAAAGGCTGTAAGAGCGAATGTCCTTCTAACGTAGATATGGCAGCCTTGAAGGCTGAATTTCAGCATCAATATCACCAAAGCAATAAACCGAGTTTTAGGGATAAAGCTTTTGCCAATATTACTCAGCAGAATGCCAGGGCTTCAAAATTTCCCGGGATTGCACGTTTTATGATGTCTAATAATATTACCTCGGGAATAGCAAAAAGTCTCTTGGGAGTGGCTAAAGAAAGGGATTTACCGGTTGTAGGAAAACATACATTAAAGCAATATTATCAAAAAAACATAAAGAACTTTCGGATAGAAAATCCTGTGAAAACGGTCTATCTTTTCAACGATGAGTTTACTAATTACCTGGATGTTCAGGTAGGAAAAGATGCTTTGATTTTATTGGCAAAGCTTCGGTATCAAGTATTGATTATTGATCATCCCGAGAGCGGAAGAAGTCAAATTTCTAAAGGTTTTCTTTCTAATGCCAAAAAACTAGTAAATCAGAATATAGCGATATTTAAAGATCTGATTTCAAATGAAATTCCATTAATCGGGATAGAACCTTCAGCAATTTTAAGTTTCAGGGATGAATATTTAAGACTGGCAGACGATAAAACCGCCGCAAATAAACTGGCTGAAAACTGCTTTATTATTGAAGAATTTTTAAAACAGGAAATTGCTAAAGGCCACATAACCCCAGAACAATTCACTAAAAAGAAGGCGGCTGTTAAAATTCACGGCCATTGTCACCAAAAGGCGCTTTCTAATGTTTCAAGAACTTTTGATATTCTAAACCTTCCGGAGAATTATAAGGTTACTATCATACCTTCAGGCTGTTGTGGAATGGCAGGTTCTTTTGGTTATGAAAAAGAACATTATGAAATAAGTATGAGAATTGGAGAAAACTCATTGTTTCCTGCCGTTAGAAAAGCTGATAAATCTGTGATTATTTCAGCAAATGGAACTAGTTGCAGACATCAGATAAAAGATGGCACAGGGAGAATTGCCGAACATCCAGTTAGTATTCTTAGAAAAGCTCTCAAATCAAGTTGAAATATCAACTCTGTTAATACTTATTTAAAATTATTTATCTACTTGCTCAAAATATTATATTTAGCCCTCTGCAAAAGAAATTATATTGATGGAGGATTATCCACGTTTAAAAGAGTTAGAACAAGAACTGGAAGAGAAAAATAGGAAACTGAAAGATCTTATACAGGAAAATAAGTCTGTGAAGAAATCTTTGGAAAAATTACAAGAAGAAGTTAATCAGTTCAAAGGCCTCGTCCACTCTTCAACATCATTAATTACCTTTCTAAAAGGCCCCGAATATGTAATTGAATTTGCTAATGAATCTATTAAAAACATTTGGGGAAAAGGGAGTGATGTAGAAGGAAAACCATTATTTGAAGTGATTCCGGAAGTTCAGGAACAGGGAATAGAGGAATATCTGCATCAG
>CAXGBX010000392.1:0-2165 GCA_964008195.1 uncultured Flavobacteriaceae bacterium | reverse complement strand
ACGATCGTCCAGGTTGAAATCAGATTGCGGGAGCCATTCGTTAAATATATATCTTGAAGACTCTGCAAATTTTTTAGCCGTTCCCTCATGAATAAATACAGCATACTTTCCTGCAGGAATTTCAAGTTTCTGTAAGCCTTTGGGGGTTTCATTAAAATCTGAAACCTCCGTTGCAGCCCATTTTTTAAATTCAGACTGGGTGTCAAATTCACCAGACATAAAAATTTCTCCGTATTCCTGTACCGAGTAAAGATCTTTACCGGTAATATTTTCAATGCTTCCTCTTAACTTCATAAACCTGTTCCATAAAAGGCTTGTTTTGTCATCTGCCAGGCTTGTGGAAATGCGAATTCCTATCAGTTTTTTAGCTTGCATTTCTTTTATTTCAGGTTCTGAATTCATGCTTTGATATTTTTTGGTGTGTCAAAACTAACTTTTACTTTATAAAAATGGGTTTCTTACAATAATAGATTTGCCTCAATTTACACAGAATTAAAGAATCATAGGATGCTGCGCGTGTGTTTTAAGATTAATTTGTATTTCTGGTAGCTTGCAAACACAATGCTAGCCTGTGAATTTTAAATATCTTTGTCCAAAATTCAAGATTTGTTCAGAAAAAGATTCTATTATTTTATTAGGGTTCAGTATTTAGGATACAGGCTGCATGGATGGCAAAAGCAACCTGACGTAAAAACAGTGGAGGGGCTAATAACGAAAACCCTGCGCTGGGTGATGCCGGAAGCTAAATATAAGATTCTTGGGACAAGTAGAACAGATGCGATGGTATCTGCAGAAGAGTCGGCATTTGAATTGTTTTTGGATCATGAACCTTTAGAAAACCTGGAGGAGTTTCTGGAACTGTTCAATAAGAATTTACCTCAGGATATCAGGGCTTTGGCAATAGAGGAAGTAGATGAAAAGTTTAATATCATTCAAAATTCCAAGACTAAGGAATATGCCTATCTTTTTAGTGTAGGCGATAAATTCCATCCTTTTTGTGCGCCATTTATGGCTAATTTTCAGGAAGATCTTGATATTGAAAAAATGAAGGAAGCGGCTAAACTATTCGAAGGAGCACATAATTTTAAAAATTACTGTGTACGTGTTTCGGAAAAGAGCACTTTTGAGCGCGAAATGCTGAAATCTGAACTGGTAGAGAATGAAGATTATAAGGCTAATTTCTTTCCTGAAAAATCTTATATTTTTCATATTCATGCCGCCGGTTTTTTGCGTCACCAGGTACGGTTAATGATGGGAAGTCTGGTTTTAGTGGGTAGGGGCGAGCTAAGTATTCAGGATATTCAGAATAGTTTGAAACCGGACAGTCCACAGCATCAGATGGATTATATAGCACCTGCCTCAGGACTTATTCTTCGGAAAATTACTTTTGATTAGATAACTAGTTCCCTTTATCCTCTAATATTTTCAGCGAAATCTTGATGGTCTCATAAGGAATAGTCTCTTCAAAATGTTCAAAATAGGTTCTGAGACTGGGTGGGTTATCAAGTTCTTTTTTAGCCTTCTCAATCGATTTTAAGTCTGAAATAGGTATAAATTGATGCAGATTGATTTCTTCACCATCGTCATATAGTTTAATAAGATGACTAAAAATGGTATTTTTTGCAACTCCACGTTCCTTAGCAATTTGATCCACATCTAAGCCATCATCATACAAGGCCAGGGTTTCTTTGAGAGTATTGCCCTTAGTTGACTTTCTTTTCGGCTTTTTCTCTCTTTTATCTTTACTGAAGGCGATAATTTCCTTAATGAAGCGATATCCGTAATCTTCCATTTTCTTTCTTCCCACTCCATCTATCAGTAAAAATTCAGAATCAGACATAGGTCTTTGTTTTTCCATGTCCTTTAGGGTAGCATCATTAAAAATCAAGTAAGCGGGAATATCTTCTTCTTTTGCAATTTTAAGCCGAAGCTGTCTTAACTTCTCGAATAGTGAATTGGTAATATTTGCAGCCTTTTCCGTTGGAGTTTTAAGTTGCTCATCTTTAACATCTGCAAGGAGGACTTTTTGATTTTCGAACAAAACATTTTTAGCCTGCTCTGTAAGTTGAAGATGATTGTTTTTATCAAAAGCAATCTCAATATATCCAAGATTTATAAGCTGAATAAGATATTGTTGCCAGTGCCTCCAGGAAATATCTTTTCCA
>CAXGBX010000391.1:0-2179 GCA_964008195.1 uncultured Flavobacteriaceae bacterium | reverse complement strand
AAAGCATATTTTTCTAAAACATTCATAAATGAACGATTGCCTTATGACAGAAAAAATTCAACGCTATCTAGGACCTGTTCATTTATTGGTTCAACCAATCAGGCTAATTTCCTGAATGACGAAACAGGTTCTGTCCGTTGGTTATGCTTTAAACTTCTTAGGAAAATTGATTTTAATTATTCCAAGGAAATTCAGGTTAACCAGATTTGGTCACAGGCATATCATTTGGCCTATTCTGATCCTGATTTTTCTCCGGAACTAACTCTAAAAGATATTGAGGAAAACGAAGAAAGAAATCGCGAGTTTCGTCAGTTATCTACGGAAGAAGAATTAATCACCAAATATTTTGAACCGAGCCAGGATATAAAAGATTTTCATACCTCTTCCGAAATTCTAGCTAAACTTTCATGCCTCAATATAAGATTGAATGTAGTTTTTATCGGCAGAGCTCTGAATGCTTTGAACTTTCAACGAGTGAAACACCCTAAACGACAGGTCTATGGTTTCTTGACAAAACAATTGTTTACATCGAGCCCTTGGGAAATAACATAAATACTACTTACCTACTTACCTAAAGTTAGATCATCCCTTTTATGACAAGGCTTAAGACCAGGTAAGTAAAACTTAATTCATCTTACCTAAGTTACCTAAAACCTGGAATTTAGGTAAGATAGGTAACTAAAGGTAACTAGCATTTTTATTTGAAAAGCCTTGCTATGACTGGAAAAGGTAAGTAGGTAACTAAAATTATAGAAATATGAAACTTCAAAAACTAACCTGTGAAAGAGCCCGCAATATTTGCATCGTGGAAACCCTCGCAAAATTGGGCCACTTCCCCAGTAGGAAAACGGAGAAAGAAGCCTGGTTTCTGAGTCCCCTTCGGTCAGAAACACAGGCCTCTTTCAAAGTGTCTTTAAAACTGAACCGATGGTATGACTTCGGAATTGGTGAAGGTGGGAATATCATTGATCTGGTGTGTCTACTATCAAATTGCAGCGTTGGAGAAGCACTGCAGTTTCTCTCGGATGAATTGCCTGTATTTAGCTTCCAGGGTACTATAACCGATACTTCAGAAAAGGAATGCGGTAATACCATCATACAAGTAAAACCGATCACCAAGAGCTACCTAAAGAAGTATGTAAGATCTAGAGGTATTTCCCTTGAAGTTGCCAGAAGCTACTGTAAGGAAGTCTGGTACGAATGCCGGGGAAAATCTTATTATGCCATCGGACTTCAAAATAAGGATGGTGGCTGGGAACTGCGCAGTCTCTATTTTAAAACTTCCAGTTCTCCTAAAAGCTATACCTACCTCCAGAATGAAAATGATAACCTGGTCGTCTGTGAAGGAATGTTTGATCTATTATCCATTGCTGAAATATATCCGGAGGAATTAAATGGTTCGGATATCATCGTTTTAAACTCGCTTTCATTTTTACAACAGATAACATCCTATTTCAAAAACTATACGTCGGTTGATCTCTACCTGGATAATGATCAATCCGGGAAGAAAAACGCAAAGAAATTATTTCAGTATTATCCCCACTTAAAAGACCAGAGTAATCGCTATAAAAACTATAAAGACCTTAATGAAAAACTAGCTTGTGGGTAGTCGATTTACAGTGGCCATAAATCGTTTTGAGTAGCAAAGCAAGATGTGTCATTGTCATGACAATCTTGCTTTGCGCCCGGAGGTTGCAAAGAAAATAAATATTAAAAATGAAACGGGAATACATCCAGATACGCTGCTCGATCTACGAGAAAAAGCTACTCAAAAAAAGAGCGGCCCGGGCAGGAATCTCCCTTTCAGAATATCTCCGGGCTACCGCTTTTAAAATCAATATCGTGGAACGATTAACTCCGGAACAAGTAGAATGCTACCAGCTACTGATCCAGTATAAAAACAATTTTATGCGAATCAGTAATATGTTTAAAAAAAGTGATCCCCGGCTGGCGAAAAATGTTGAAGATCTCGCTGAAGAAATTAGAACGCACCTTCAAAACTTTAAAAAATGATTGGAAAAGGACAGTCTATAGCAAGCACCAAGGCTTCCATCGACTATGGATGGAACCAGGAAAAGGAAGCCGAAGTAGTTCTCAAACAACACCTGGCTGGTGATACGCCAGAGCAGATCACCGATGAGTTTAAGATCATTCAATCTCAAAATGACCGCTGTACTAA
>CAXGBX010000390.1:0-2191 GCA_964008195.1 uncultured Flavobacteriaceae bacterium | reverse complement strand
AGATATAGAAGCAGAATTAGCCTCGGGTTTTATGCCTTCGGATGTAAAATATGGCTATCAACTTATTGCAGAATCACCGAAGTACATGGGGCCTATGGCCGAAGATCCTGATATGCGTTATGCAGGAAATAACCTGGCTTGTGTAAATTGCCATTTGAAAGCAGGTACACAGGTGGGATCAGCATCATGGATAGGAGTTACGGATCGTTTTCCACAATTCCGGGGAAGATCAAATAGTGAAGGAACCATTGAAGACAGGATCAACGGCTGCATGCAACGTAGTATGGATGGGGATAAACTCCCTGTTCTGTCCAGGGAAATGAAATCGATTGTAGCTTATATGGAATGGCTGGGTGAAGGTTTGCCAAAGGAAAGAGAAAAAGAATTTAAAGGTTTTCCTAAAATTTCCATTCCTGAAGTTGCGGTTGATCTGGAAAAAGGAAAAGCATTATTTTCTAAAGAATGTACCGTTTGCCATGGCGAAAATGGAAAGGGGCAACGTTTTGCAGATTCTACCAAGGGGTATAAATATCCACCTCTTTGGGGGGCAGACAGTTATAATAATGGTGCAGGGATGCATCGGGTAATTACCGCCGCCCAATTTATCAAGGGGAATATGCCATTCGGACAGGCAACATGGGTTAATCCAAAATTAACCGATGAAGAGGCCTACCATTTGGCTGGGTACATCAATAGTTTTGAGCGCCCTCGAAAAAGTAATCTGGAAAAGGATTATCCAGATTTAAAATTAAAACCAGTTTCAACCCCGTACGGCCCTTGGGCAGACGATTTTTCAGCAGATCAACATAAAAACGGACCCTTTCCAACTATTATTAAATATTACAAATTGGAATACGGTATAACAAAAAGCAAATGACAATAATAATTTCTTCTTCAAAACTAATAGCTTTCTTATACCACAAGTTTTAATTTTCCAGGAAGTTAAAGAAGAAAAAGCCGTAGTATACTCAGTGGTCAATTACGATCTTATCATATGAATATTTCTAATAAAGGCCATTGGTAAACTCTGAAGAAGGGAGAATGATTTCGAGTCCAAGGGCTACGTTATCAATTTGAAGCTGATGATAACATCTTTTTCCGGACAGGAATATTTAATGCGGTGGCGCCTAGGTCTACGGGGAATTTTATGTGTTGGAGAAAGCATAGGTACGTATGCCGTGGGCAGGGACTGGACCGAAAATCCAGCTAATTCCTCGGATATCCTTGGAGTAAAAGTAAAATGACAAAAAACTCCCCTTACTCAGTTTATTTTTCCACGAGAATGGGGTAGAGATTTTTTATTCAGTTTTCAGAAGAGGGAGCGGAGTGAAGGCTCTGCAAATAATCATGCCTTAATTATGTATTATGATGATACGTCTATATTGGGAGAGCCTGAGTCAGAAATAAATACAGTACTCAGTGTAGGACACCCATAGAAAAATCCTTAGTTTTGAATCCAAAATTAAATAAGTGTGTAGTGCCAGATTATACGCATATCAATTTTGATTTATTTTTGTCATTTAAGCAATTGAAGAACCTAAAACCGGAACTCTTGTTTATATCTAAATTCAATTGGGGATTTTCCTAATACCCCCAATTTTTACTTGAATAAAATAGACCTACTTCATGTAGCTTTAATCCTAAGCTATAGCCTTTAGAAAATTAGGTTTTTGATTACAGTAATTGAATTAAACTATCAGTATACTATAAATTTACCATAAGAATAATAGTTCATAATTTCATTCCTGGCTGTTCAACTTCCGATAAAATACCCTTTAAGGTTTCAGTAGTTTTTTGTGCAATTTGGGTTAGTTCTTTGGACGGGGACCAGGTAATACCGGTATCTTCAATCGAAACTTCAACTATACCTCGTTCAACCTCCTTTACAGTTACAGAACACGGCAGAAAGATACCGGTTTGGACATCCTTTGAAATTGCATTGGAAGCTGTCTCTGGATTACAAACGGATAATATAACGTGTGAGGGCAAATCTTTTAAGTGGTCTTTTAAATAATCTTTTAGATTTAATTCCAAAAGAATATCAAATTCCCTTCTTTTTAAGGCTCCCTTTATGTTATCTAAAATTTCAGAAAATGGTTGGGAACCATACCGCTGACTTATACAATAAGCGGTATGTTGACTTTCAGTATAATTCTGGTTTTTCATCTCCTTTTTTTGGCTGGATTTTTTA
>CAXGBX010000389.1:0-2197 GCA_964008195.1 uncultured Flavobacteriaceae bacterium | reverse complement strand
CATTTTTGGTAAAAATGCACGGGACAGTCTAACCCCGCTCATCACATTTACCTCATAGAATTCAAACCATTCCTCATCCGGGATTTCAGCGAAATCTTTCGGCCCAAAAATGCCCACATTATTAATTAAGATATCCAGATCGCCCAGCTTCTCTATAAGCTTGTTGATTTCTTCCTTATTTGAAAAATCACAGCCAAAACCGGTGATCTTAGCATCTGAAATCTCATCCTTTATTTTTTTCAATGCCTTCTGAACCGAATCTTGCGACCGCCCATTAATAATTACCTCTGCGCCTTCTTCCGCCAGGGTTTTTGCAGTTGCAAAACCAATTCCTTTAGTAGAACCTGATATAAAAACTCTTTTATTTTTTAATTCTAAATCCATTTCTAAACTTTTCTGTCTGAATAAATAGCCATTCGCTCATTCTCCTGAAAAAATAACAGGAAGAAAATATATAAAGCATACAACATTTGGGTTCCCACAGCGCCCCAATCTTCTTTGAAAGCACTTCCGGCAATCAAAAAGATGATAAGAATGGCAGCCGCCGTTAATGTTTTTCTGGTAAGTAATCCTAAAATTAAAAAAAGACCCAGAATTAATTCTACGATAGGTATGGCATAAGCCACTGGTAACACCAGGATCTCCGGTAGCATCGTATTTTCGAATCCTTTTACTACACCATTGGCAAAAGATTCCATTTTGGGTAACCTAACCAAACCGTGTATAAAAAAATTGATTCCGAGTGTAATCCTGGCAAGAAAATAAGCAAGCTGTTTATGATCCATTTTCAATTTTACGGGAAGTTAAGTATTGATAAGCGGTTCTTGTGTTATGAAACTTATAAAATGAGCAATGCTATTTAATAGTTAAAAATCAATGAACTGGTTGTAAGGCAATTTGGATGAAATTATATTTGCAGCAATGAGTACAAGTCTTATCGCCCAGAAATTCGCACAGTCCCCGCAACAGCAGGAACTGCGAAATGCTATTGCCCCCTTCGACTCCGCTCAGGGTGACAAAAAATCTAACATTCATCTAAAAGGCCTTGTAGGTTCAGCCCTATCATTTGTAGTGGCAGATGCTTTTAAAGAATCTGACCATCCTTTCCTGATGATCTTCAACGACAAGGAGGAGGCGGCCTATTATCTAAACGATCTGGAACAATTGGTCGGAGAAAAAAATGTGCTTTTTTATCCGGGGAGTTATAGAAGGCCTTACCAAATTGAGGAAACCGACAACGCGAATGTCCTGTTACGTGCTGAAGTTTTAAACCGGATAAACTCCAGAAAAAAACCAGCGTTAATCGTCACCTATCCTGATGCGCTTTTTGAAAAAGTAGTTACCAGAAAAGAACTGGATAAAAGTACCTTGAAAATAGCCATTGGAGACGAGCTTTCTATCGACTTTGTAAATGAAGTTCTATTTGAATATCAGTTTAAAAGAGTTGATTTTGTGACTGAACCCGGAGAATTTTCTGTCCGTGGAGGAATTATCGATGTATTTTCTTTTAGTCATGACGAACCCTACAGAATTGAATTCTTCGGAGATGAGATAGACAGCATCAGGACTTTTGATGTGGAAACACAGCTTTCCACAGATAAAAAGAAGAAAATTTCGGTGATGCCGAATGTAGAAAACAAACATCTGGATGAAGTTAGAGAGAGTTTTCTAAAATATATTTCAGCAAAAACTATTGTATTTATAAAAAATCTTGACCTGCTCTCAGCACAGGCCGATAAACTTTTTAAAAAAGCAGAGGAAGCATTTGAAAAACTTTCCGAAGATGTAAAACACAGTGAACCCAAAGAGCTTTTTTGCAATGGTGAAATTATCAAAAAACAACTGCTGGATTATATTTCAGTAGAATTGAGCACTCAGGCATTTCTTAAAGCTGAAAAAACTATTGCATTTAATACCAAACCACAACCTTCTTTTAATAAACAATTTGATTTGCTTATTGATAACTTGGTTGAAAATCAGGAGGCAGGATATACCAATTTTATCTGTTGCGTAAGTGAGCAGCAGGCGAAACGTTTTCACGATATTTTTGAAGATCAGGAAAAAGAAGTAAAATACCAAACGCCTGTATTTTCCATGTTCCAGGGGTTTATAGATGAAGATTCAAAAACTGTTTGTTATACAGATCACCAGATTTTTGAGCGTTATCACAAATTCAATTTAAAGAATGGTTATTCCA
>CAXGBX010000388.1:0-2211 GCA_964008195.1 uncultured Flavobacteriaceae bacterium | reverse complement strand
CATCCCCAAAACAATATCATCTTCAGACAGCTTTTTTACATCGGCAAAGGCCAAACCTGTATAACAACAGAATAGAAAAATATCCCGTACCAGATCCAAACGCGGCATATCAAATTCAGCTTCCACCATTTTCTGAAGTTCCAAATCAGTTAAATATTCGCGTTCGGCAGATTTCCAGGTTCCTTTCCAATGAAAGAATGGATCTCGGTCTATCCACTGATTGGCATAGGCAATACGAATAATTTTTTTAAAATTTACAATGTATTTTAAAGCTGTATTATGTGCGCAGTCCTTTTGTGATTTTAAGTAATGATCAAAGCCAGTGATAAATTTATGATCGACATCCTGAACAGGAATATCTTTCTTCTTATAAGAAAATAAAAGATAGTCCTCAATATGTTTCTTACAGGCGTTATAACGTTGCATAGTGCCTTTAGTATAGCCTTTCCCAATTAGTTTTTCCATCCCATCATTATGCTCCTGAAAAATTTCAATCAGCATCCGTTCCTTCTCATCCCCTTTCCCAAAATATATATCCTTTATAATTTTAGCTGAAATGGGTTGATTATCTCTTATTAACCTATCGTGGATATCATAAAGTTTGGAACGTATGGAATTGAGATATCTATTAATAGCTCTGGATTCATCAGAATTACCTCTGGCTTTGCTGCTACGGGAATCCCAATATTTAATATCTATTCGCCGGCTGGTGCTGAATTCCGAACGTTTACCTACATAGGTAAGTCTTGTGTATAGCACAGCTGAATCTTCCGTATCGGAGGCTCTATGCTTTGGATAAAAGAGAATTGAAAATGGTTTTGACATGGTGACAGTTTTAAAATGCTCACCAGAAAGGTACAAAAAGAGGTCTACTGAAAATGTTAAAAAAAACTCGCAAACCTTTTATTAACAGTATTTTACGATTATTCTGGTGAGCGTTTTTCACCAATAAAAAGAGGCACCGAATTGAGCACCAATTACTTGCATTTATTTGCCATTAAATGACATTAAATAAAAAGAAAAAACCTCTAAATCATTGATTTAGAGGTTTTTAGGTTTCTTTTGATATGTTAAAAGCGGTCTGGACGAGACTCGAACTCGCGACCCCCTGCGTGACAGGCAGGTATTCTAACCAACTGAACTACCAGACCGTTGCGTTATTGCGAGGGCAAATATACGCCCCTTTTTAGATTCACCAAACCTTTTTTTAAAATATTTCAAACTAAAAAACAACATGCTATCCAAACTTTTGTTTTTCAAGTAAATAGGCGGTCAATATATTATCAAAATTTCTATTAATATCTGCCTCCACATACTTTATGCGGTACTTCGCACATTGCATTTTTAGTTCAGCAAGATAATTTTGTACTGCTTTTATATAATTTTCTCTGATATTATCAGAATATAAATCCACCTCAGCCCCGGTTTCCACATCGGTAAACCTACGAGGAGTATTCTCAAAATTAAAATCCAGCTCCCTTTTTTCATCCATTACATGAAAAAGAATCACTTCATGCCGGTTGTATTTCAAATGCCTTATTGCTTCAAATAATTTTTCTTCTTCGGCATCTGCCTGGAACATATCTGTAAATAGAAATATCAGCGAACGCCGTTTTAATTTTTCAGCGATCTGGTGCAAATACGTATAGGTATCTGTGTTCCTTTTTCGGGCAGATGTGCTTAAAATCTCGTTTAGCTTGCTCAAAAGCATATGATGATGCCGCTCACTGGACTTCTCAGGTGCATAAAACTCGAATTCATCACTATATACACTCACACCCACTGCGTCTCTCTGCCGCTTTAAAATCTCCATTAGGCAGGCAGAAGCCAATACCGAAAATCCTATCTTATTCAGCGAACTTAAATTTTGCTCCTTTATAGTAGGATAATGCATAGAAGCTGAATTATCCAGAATGAGATGACACCTTAAATTGGTCTCTTCCTCGTAACGCCTGGTATAAAGCTTATCGGTTTTCGCAAAGAGCTTCCAGTCAATATGCCGGGTACTTTCACCATTATTATAGATCTTATGTTCGGCAAATTCCGCGGAAAAACCATGAAACGGACTCTTATGAATGCCCGAAATATAACCTTCCACTACCTGTTTTGCCAGGAGGTCCAGGTTTAAAAAGCCGCCGGTTTCGTGAAGTTCCTTTTCAATATTCATAGCAGGCAGTAAATTACCTATACTTTATCAATAAAAAAAGCCCC
>CAXGBX010000387.1:0-2232 GCA_964008195.1 uncultured Flavobacteriaceae bacterium | reverse complement strand
AATCTGGAAGATATAATTCTGTAAGTGAAATTATACGTTCTGCTTTAAGATTATTAGAAAGTGAAGAAAGAAAAGAGAGAGAATTAATCAAAGCGCTAAAAGAAGGAGAAGAAAGTGGAATTGTAAAAGATTTTGATCCAAAAGAACATCTAAAAAAATTGCATCGTCAAAACTTATGAGTCGCAATAAATATCGAATAACTCAAAAAGGGCTTGAAGATTTAGATAAAATATGGATTTACACTTTCAATAAATGGTCTAAAGAACAAGCAGATAGATATTATGATTTAATTATTGAAGAAATTAGGTTTATCGCTGATAATTTTTTAATTGGTAAATCTATCGAACAAACAAGAAAAAATTATCGAGTGAGCAAAGTTAAGTCACATTTGAATTTTTTTAAAAAAGATGAAAATAATACTGTAGAAATAGTTAGAATTTTACATCAAAGAATGGATATCAAAAATCGGTTATAGCAAGAAACTACAAACAACGGCTGTTCATAGCAAGTAATGGGTATTGTAGACAAAGTGTAATTTTATTAACCGGATGGGAAAACCAAAACCGGTGGTGATATATGAGGTAATTCTGAAAACCAGGAGTGATGGCAACCGCCGATAAACCGTTTCTAAGATGTCAACGTCAATCCTATAAAAAGCTCAATCTCTTTTCCACCATTCGGAATAAGGGTTTGTGGGATTATTTATAATAATCTCCTGCCCTATTCGCGGGGTTATCACTTCTAAATCCAATTCTTTTGCTTTTTTAGTAACACGTTCTGCGGGATCCTTCCATGAATGCAACGCTAACTGAAAACCAGCCCAGTGAATAGGCATTATTTTATCAGCTTTTAGATCGACACCTGCCTGAGCAGTTTCTTCGGGCATCATATGGATATCTGCCCATTGCTCGTTGTACTGCCCACATTCCATTAGTGCGATGTCAAAAGGCCCGTATTTATTACCTATTTCTGAAAAGTGAGGAGCATAACCGCTATCACCACTAAAATAGATATTTTCATTTTTAGATTGTATTATCCAGGAACTCCAAAGCGTACTCTGCCCATTATTCAACTTTCTACCGGAAAAATGTTGTGCCGGCGTACAGACCAATTTCAATGATTCAAATTGAGTTTCCTGCCACCAGTCCATTTCAGTTATTTTATTAGACGGAACACCCCAAGCCTTTAAGTGAGCACCCACGCCAAGCGGAACAAAAAAATGACGGGTTTTGTCCTTCAACTTCAGTACCGACTCATAATCCAGGTGGTCATAATGATCGTGGGAAAACAATACGGCATCAATTTGGGGCAACTTCTCAATTGCCAGCGGAAATTCAGCATTAAAGCGGTTGCTTCCCAACCATGGATGCGGTGCTGCCACCTTCCCCAACATGGGGTCTATCAATATATTCTTGCCCTCTATTTGTAATAAAAACGCCGAATGCCCGTACCAGATTAATCTGGCGGCTCCTTTATAACTGGCTGCAGCTGCGGAATCAATTTTTTTAACTACCAGATCGTGATCCGGTCTGCCATTTGGCACTTTCGTTGTAAAAAAAGCATAGGCCAATTTCATAGTTTCTGAAAAACTTCGCTCCTGAGGCACCGAGGTATCTTTATTTATGAATTTGCCATCTTGAAATTGAGGGGAGGATTTGTATGCCAATTTCTGATCTACTGAAACATCCCCGCCGAAACCGGGGTAAAAATTGGTAAATGCCAGATATCCAAGAACCAGGATTCCTACTATTATTAAGGTTGTGATCATTATTTTTTTGAAAATTTTTCTAAGCATTTTAATCTAAACTTATTTGAAATCTTTGGAAAATCCCTTCCCTGTTTCATTTTTTAAGTACTGGTGAAAACTACTAATATTCTTATTCAGCAAAAAGGTGAATATGCCCTGACCAGTTCTATAACCGAATCACCTGTTTTTTACTAGAATTAATTGTTCATGATACGTTTGCATTCTTGAATGGGCAGTTGTGTCAATCAGTAAAATGACTATCAACATGGCAATCGTAGTAATGCTAATCGCCCGCCAGGTTGGGGTATTTATAAAAATAATCAGCAGGGCTGCTACGATTATAATCATTGGAATAGCCTTAAAAACTACTGTCTTATATCCCTGTATTGTTTTTTCTGCACGCTCAATTTCCGAATCTACAAATACAGATGCGTTACTGTGGTAAGCAGTTTCAAACTATGTAATCCTTGATTTATTGGTGAAAA
>CAXGBX010000386.1:0-2235 GCA_964008195.1 uncultured Flavobacteriaceae bacterium | reverse complement strand
TCCAGATAAGCAAGGTCCAGCATATTTGCTCCATCACTTTTTGCATTAGCGGGATCAAAGTGGGTTTCTATAAATAATCCGTCTACATTATTTACCACTCCGGCGCGGGCAATGGTTTCTATCATATCTGGTCTTCCACCGGTTACACCACTGCTCTGATTTGGTTGCTGAAGCGAGTGCGTGACATCAAGAACGGTAGGAGCAAATTCACGCATGGTGGGAATTCCTCTAAAATCTACGATCATATCCTGGTAGCCGAACATGGTTCCACGATCTGTAACCATCACCTGCTCGTTGTTGCAGTCAGTTACTTTTGTAACCGCATGTTTCATTGATTCCGGACTCATAAACTGTCCTTTTTTGAGGTTAACTACTTTTCCGGTTTCGGCAGCGGCCACCACAAGATCTGTTTGTCTAACTAAAAATGCGGGAATCTGTAGTATATCTACATATTCTGCCGCCATTTTTGCATCACTAATTTCATGAATATCGGTAACAGTAGGGATATTAAAAGTTTCTGAAACTTTTCCAAGGATCTTCAGAGCTTTCTCATCACCAATTCCCGTAAAACTATCAATTCTGCTTCGATTCGCCTTTTTAAAAGAACCTTTAAAAACATAAGGAATTTCCAGTTTATCAGTGATAGAAACTACTTTTTCAGCAATTCTCAGAGCCATATCTTCTCCTTCTATAGCACAAGGGCCAGCTAGCAGAAAAAAATTATCAGAATTGGAGTGTTTTATATTCGGAATTTTACTTAGATCCATTTTTTCTAGTTTGCTACAAAGGTAACTCAATTAATAGCGCATTGCAATTAGGTTTTTTCCTGCGGAATAATTTTCAACTGGTTTTTTTCTTAACTTAGAAAGATGTTTAATTAAAACATGAGAAACATGAAGATTCATGAATTTTTAATTCCGCAGTTACAACAGGAAGTAGCACTAACAGAAAAATTTTTAAAGCGGATTCCAGAAGATAAAATGAATTGGAAACCTCATGATAAGTCGATGACCATTAACGAAATTGCAAATCATTTAGCTGAAATTCCCGAATGGATTGCAGGGACTATGGATTCTGATGGCTGGGATCTTGAAGGATATGAACCTCCTAAGAAAAGTACTGTGGAAGAGATCGTTACAGATTTAAAAAAGAATGCGTTGGCAGCAGAAAAAGCACTTCAAAAATCGGATGAGATTTATAGCGAGACCTGGAAAATGACTCAAGGCGAAAATGTGCTTATGGAAATGCCAAGATTTAATGTTTTACAATCTATGGTAATGAACCAGTTTCCGCATCACCGGGCGCAGTTGGGAGTTTATTTCAGGTTACTGGATATTTCGGTGCCGGCTACTTACGGCCCTTCTGCAGACGAAAATTAATTCTATTAATGAGCAATGTGAAAAAAAGAGGTTTCAATTCAATTTCCTGAAAATTTCCTGGGTATTGATTTTTCCTTTCCACCTACCTACGTATGTTCGCTGTTTTTGAGTTCCCTGCCTATTTAAATTATAATATCGCTTTCTATAATGAAAGATGGCATACTTAAATTATTACTGCGACAAAACCAGTAGATAATATTTAAGGCCTGATAATAAATAATCCACCTAAAGTCCAGGCATTACTAAGAATCAATATCAAAAATGCCCAAAATGAATAATTTTTTATTGAGAAATTATCTTTTTTCCAGTAAATGAAGCTAACAAAAAGCAGGATGAACTGTAGTAATAATAATGAGATTGAAAATGATTCAACTATAAAACCAATTAAGATATAATCTAATTTTAGAAGTATTTCATTGAGAAGGAGCAATAGAAAATAACCAGAGATAAATATACTCAGGTAAAATAGTAGTCTTCCGTTTAACTTTATCATTTAAAACTTTTAATTACAACAAAAATTTATTCGTTTCCTTGTAAAGTTGTCCTGGTTTCAAAATATATTCTAAGTTAGTCAATTTTATTCTGCGGAAATCAATTTTTCCGAATAAGGTCAATTGATTTCTGCCAAATGATGGACTGATAGAAGCCGTAGAAACTTTAGACTGAAAAGCAATAAATTTGCCTATTTTTGACCGAATTTAGCTCACTATGTATAATTATTTGGTCAATTTTCTGTTGTTGGTGGCTTTCGGAATCTTTTTCTATTCCAGAATGGGCATGGACTGGAAACTCTATATTCTGATTGTGGGTGCCTTGGGACATCTCATAATTTTCTTCATTAAACTGAAAAAATCAC
>CAXGBX010000385.1:0-2240 GCA_964008195.1 uncultured Flavobacteriaceae bacterium | reverse complement strand
ACACGATATCCCATTTCGGTTATGGTTTTGCCGTTTACGGTCACATTTCCGGCGGCTATATACATATCAGCATCGCGACGTGAGCATACTCCGGAATTAGCGATGTATTTATTCAATCTAATACCTTCGGAATTAGATAACGGACTTTTCTCCATTTTCTGTTTGATGGGTGCATTCCCGCGCGCATGAGATTTTTTCATGGATCCTCCTCCCTGTCTTCCGCTTTGTTTTCCACCTGAAGTTCTATCGCCTCTGCTACCAGATGGTCTGTTATTTTTGCCTGAAGATCTATCGTTCCTGCTCATCGCTTAATTTTTTGCAAAGATACATTATCAGCAATGAGGAAGCCAAGTATTTGAGAAAAGTTTTAGAATGAGCGGTTTACTAAAAGACACGGTTTAAGACTTCATCAAAATCTATGAGAAGAATACTGAAAACCCCTACAACAATAATTAACTTCAGGATATTGTGCAATAATAGATATTGCCATTTTGCTTTGCTGAAGTATAACAATAACAGAAAGAATATTAAGAGTAAAAATGAAGTATAAAAATAGTAATCCATCAATCCTGTTTCAAACCGGGTTACCAGCAAATAAATAGGAATTATAGCAAGTAGTGAACATATAGTTAAAAAGAATTTACTCCATTTTTCACCATATACCAGCGGAATTGTTTTATAATTCTGAACAAGATCTCCCTGCATATTTTCCAAATCTTTCACCAATTCGCGCATAACGATCATGAGATACAAAAAGGTGGCATGAATAAAGATAACCGTCTCAAAATTTTTGTAATAAACGAAAATTACAAAAAAAGGAGTGATCGTTAATATTGATGCTACGAGGTTTCCTAGAAATAATATTTTCTTCAGTCTATGAGAGTAGAGCCATATCACAAAAATGTAAATGGAAAAGAAAACAACCGCTCTGAAAGAGACATAACTTGCAAAGAAAACGGAAGCGAAATTCAAAATAAAATAAACCGAAAGTTTTGTACGCTGACTCACCACCCTGTCTAGCATGGTTTTTTTTGGACGGTTTATGAGGTCCTTTTCACTATCGTAAAAATTATTAATAATATATCCGGAAGCAATTACACTTGAGGAGGCCAGGATTAAAAAAAATAGATTAGTGTCAAAAAGTACTTCCCGCAACGGTTTATCTGGAGCAAGAATAAAAGCTGAGGTTAGATATTGGGCGAGAACGATCACCAATATATTATAACCTCTCACTACAGAAAATAAACTGAAAATTTTGAGCAGTAAGCGCTTGTTAGCAATAGATGCCATAAGCTATGTTTAGAAGTTATATACTACTTCTAAGTTGTAATCTTTAAGGGCCTTTCTGGCTTTATCTATATCTTCTGTAAACCCAAGAATATAACCGCCACCACCGGAACCACAAAGTTTTAAGTAGTAATCATTGGTTTCAATTCCTTTCTTCCACAGTGTGTGAAATTTAGCTGGAATCATTGGCTTAAAGTTATCAAGTACGGTATAGGAAAGTTTCTTAACGTTAGAAAATAAAGATTTTACATCTCCTTTTAAGAAATCATCTACACAGGCGTCGGTTTGTTTCACAAACTGGTCTTTCAGCATTTTTCTAAAAGGTTCCTGTTTCATGTTTTCCATGAAAATACTTACCATAGGAGCTGTATCTCCAGTGATACCACTATCCAGAAGAAATACTGCACCGGTTCCATTTTCTGTTTGAGAAGGAATTCCCGCAGGTTCAATATTTTCTTTTGAGTTTATTAGAATTGGAATACTTAAATAAGAGTTGAGCGGATCCAATCCTGAAGATTTTCCGTGGAAAAACGACTCCATCTCTCCAAAAATCTTTTTCAGCTTTAATAATTTATCCCTGGTAAGATTTTCCAGAACCGTAATTTTATCTTCGGCATATTTATCATAAATAGCGGCTACTAATGCACCACTACTTCCCACGCCATATCCCTGTGGAATGCTGGAATCAAAATACATCCCATTGGCGATATCTTCTCTAATAGACTTGAGATCAAACTGTACTAAATCAGGATTATTTTCTCCAAGGGCTTCCAGATAAGCAGCAAATTTCCGAAGATTTTCATTAGATTTCTTGGCCTCTTCCCCTAGATTTTCATCTAATTTGAGAGCACCATTATAGAAATTATAAGGAATCGATAAACCCTTGGAATCTTTAATGATTCCATACTCTCCGAAGAGAAGGATTTTTGAATAAAATAAAGGTCCTTTCATAT
>CAXGBX010000384.1:0-2255 GCA_964008195.1 uncultured Flavobacteriaceae bacterium | reverse complement strand
TGTGCAAAAGAAAATGAAGAAGAATATTATTCCGAAGATAGCCCTGCAGAAACAAGCCGTGTAGCCAAACAAGAAATAGAAGATATAGATCTGCCTACACCAGAATCTACCAGTGCTTCTAAATTGTCATTAGATACAAAATCAAAAGCTTCCAATTCTGAAAATATCACTCAGAAAGATAAGGAGGCTGTTGAAACAATTTCAGAAATAGATTCACAGGAAGCTGAAACTAAAAAGAAGACTTTCCCTGATATTAAACGAGAGAAAGTTTCAGGCTTATCTATCAAAAGTATTGGTAAAAAAAAGGAGCTTGCTGAGAAGCAAAAGGCCATGATGCCTACTGAAAAGGTAATGGACGATAAATTTAGTGAAGAAGATCTTGTGAATGCATGGAAGAACTATACTGAGAAATTGAAAAGAAAAGGAGAAAAGATCCTCGCTTCTATATTTGAATCTCAAACCCCTAGTCTTGAAAATAAGACGATTCACCTTACGTTTCCTAATGAAACCATGAAACTTGATCTGGAAAGGGAAGAAAACAGGCTGATGGCTTATTTAAAGACTGAGCTAAGAAATACCCATATAAATCTGGTAATTCATGTAGATGAAGCTACTTCCAGAAAATATGCTTTTACCCCTCAGGAAAAGTATGAAAAACTGAAAGAAGCTAATCCATTGCTTGATAAGTTAAGAGCCACATTTGATTTAGACGTTTGATTATGTTAGGACTAAAATTACCCACAGACCCAAGATGGGCAGATATAGCTGGAAAGAATATTGAAGATATACTGGTAGATCATGCCTATTGTGAGCAAAAAGCAGCTTCAACAGCAATCTCATTAATTGTAACCTATCCGGAATATCCTGAATTGGTAACTGCCATGACCGCCCTGGCCAGAGAGGAAATGGGCCATTTTAAAATGGTTCATGATCGTATTTTGAAAATGGGCTATACTATGGGAAGGGACCGGAAAGACGAGTATGTCTTAAAACTACGTGAATTCTTTCCCAAAGGTGAAAGCCGAATCACGCAGATGGTACACCGTTTATTGATTGCTGGTTTAATTGAAGCCAGGAGCTGTGAACGTTTCAGGCTATTATCTGAAGAACTGGAAGATAGTGAGCTCGCTAAATTCTATCGGGATTTAATGGTGAGTGAAGCCAATCACTACACCATGTTTTTAAAGTTTGCCAGAAAATACGGTGATCGTGAAATCGTTGATCAAAAATGGCAGGATCTACTTGAATTTGAGGCTGAAGTGATGAAAGAACTTGGTAAAAGTGAAAGCATCCATGGTTAAGTCTTTTTTCTAGACTTACTCTCATTATAAAGGGATTTAATTATTCCATCTGCCAGACCAATCTTCGGTACATAGATCCAATTGGCACGTGCCCATTTCATAGAATTCACATAGATTTTAGAGGCTGGTATGATAACATCTGCCCTGTCATTTTTAAGATCCAGTTCGGTGATCCTTTCCTCGTAGGTGTAAGAATTTAGTTTTTCATCGTAATCTTTGAGATATTTAAGGCTCAATGGCTTCCCTTCCTTTTTGCCGCTTGTTTTAAATATATTATTAATATTACCTCCGGAACCAATCAGGTCTATATCCTCATAACCCCTGGTAGCTTCCTTGACCCATAGCTGCATTTCTTCCCAGGTTTTATGTTCCACAAGGTCTTCCATCATTCTAACAGTTCCCACTTTAAAAGATTTGGATTTCACAGTCGTACCGTTACTATACATGGTATATTCTGTACTACCTCCACCCACATCTACATACAGGTAATTTTGATCATTTTGAATGAGTGCGTGTAAATCTGTAGCCGCTATAATTGCCGCTTCATGACTTCCATCAATGATTTCTATATCTATCCCAGATTTTTCCTTAATAATTTCAGCGATTTCATCTCCATTCTTAGCTTCTCTCATTGCTGAAGTGGCAAATGCTTTATATTTTTCCACTCCATGAGATTTCATGATCAGCTTGAAGGCATGCATAGTATCTATCATTCGCATGGTATTTTTCTCTGAAACTTTCTGCTTCAAAAATACATCGGCTCCCAGTCTAATTGGAACTCTTACGAGCGAGGTTTTTCTAAAATTAGTTTCCATACCTTCTTTCTCAGTAATGGTAGACACTAAAAGTCTTACTGCGTTGGAACCTATATCAATTGCGGCGTATGTTTTTTGTTTTATCATTACTCGTTAACATCAATTTTTCTTAAATAGTAATCGTATAAAGCGAACTGTG
>CAXGBX010000383.1:0-2266 GCA_964008195.1 uncultured Flavobacteriaceae bacterium | reverse complement strand
TAGGATGATCTTCAAGTAATTCCATAGCTGCGGTTCCCTGACCCAGAATAACGTCCAGGTCGTTGGAAGGATGTATAAAAGCGGCTCCTGTTTCTTTCTGAATTTTATCCGCAGTAGCCTCTCTATCCCGTAAAGTTGAGGGGCATTCTGTAATTTTACCTTCGTAGGTCCTTACGGCAGCTTTTTTTACTTCCGGAGCTGAATCTGGCATTACAATATATGCAGGAACGTTCAGACTTTTTGCAGCAAGCGAAAGCGCCTGAGCGAAGTTTCCTGAAGAATGTGTTACCACGCCCTTTTTCTTATTTTCTTCGGAAAGGTTTAAAATCGCATTGGTGGCACCACGCATTTTAAAAGCGCCCATTTTCTGAAAATTTTCGCACTTAAACCAAATATCTGTACCTGCTATTTTATTTATGAGTCTTGAGCTTAGAACAGGCGTTCGGTGAATGTGAGGTTCAATTCTCTGTAAGACTTCTTCTAAATGTGCTTTTGTAATATTCAAAATAGATCAGTTTGAAGTAAAAATAAAGAAACTGTCCCAAAATGTCGAAGAAACGTCGAGGCTGTCTCAAAAATGTCATTCTGAATGAAATGAAGAATCTGCAAAAAACCTAAACATCAAATTTTAAGTTAGTTGATATATTTCGACTTCGCTCAAAATGACATTTCTTTCACTTTTGAGACAGCTTCCTCAATATCGTATAATCTGGATATTAAATTAGCTGAACAATTCCAGCTGGACGATAAATGACATTTTTGAGACAATCTCTTAGTTTTATCTTTTATTCATCTATAGGAATCGTGAGCATGGGTATTTCAGCTTTTTTAATCAACTCCATGGAGACACTTTCCTGCAAAAGATTGTGCAAAAAACTATGTTTATGGGTGCCAACGATGAGTAAATCTATATCGAGTTTCTGGGCTTCATTCATCACCGTTTCAACTGTTGATCCCTGAATAAGCAGGGCCTCTGCATTTACCTCTTCACTCAAAAAATTTTTACATATTTCCTGAAGATTGCGATGCTCTTCCCGATATTCTTCTGCTTTAATATCACGGATATATTGAGGTCCCGGTTCGTACCCCACGAAATCTGGTTCAGGCTCTGCAACGTGCAGGACCCAAACTTTCGATCGGAATTTTTGAGCCAAACTATCGGCATAAACCATTAACTCGCCTATACTGTCATTAAAATCTACACCTACCATGATATTTTTGAAAGCATCCATCAGTAAAAATTTTAATTATTAATAACCTTTATCCAGCTCAACTTTATTTTGCAGTTCTTCGCCATCTTTCATTCTATCATAATTTTCTACAATTTGAGGAACTACAGATGCAGGTTTGGTAACACTGGCGATGTGTGGGGTGATATTAATTTTTGAATGTTCCCAGAAAGGATGATCTTCTGGTAAAGGTTCTTCTCTAAAAACATCTAAAGAAGCACCCGCTAAATGTCCTTTATCTATCATCTCCATAAGATCATGCTCCACGAGATGTTCACCTCTGGCTACATTTATTACATAGGCACCTTCCGGAAGCATCTCAAATAGATCTGCATTCAGGATATCCTCGGTATCTTCGGTTAACGGAAGCAGGCAAACTAAAATTTCTGAATTTTCAAGAAATTCTTCCAATTGTTCTTTTCCATGAAAACTGGTTACATTTTCACAATCTTTTTCAGTTTTGGACCATCCGTAAACTTTAAAAAAGTTTTTATGCAGTTTGTCTGCAACTGCATTACCAAGTACACCAAGTCCCATGATACCTACTTTAGTATCCTGAGGCCTTCTGTATTGAAATTTATCCCATTCCTTCTCTTTCTGGCATTTTACATAATGATGAAGTCCACGAATATGGTTCATCACCTGGCTTAGTACAAAATCCCCCATATCCTCAGTGAGAGTGTTATCTACCACTTTGGTGACTTTTACTCCTTCAGGCAGCGCGTCATCACTCAAAATATGATCTACCCCCGCACCCATACTGGCAATCACTTTCAGGTTTGGATAGTTTTTAAATAATCCACGTGGATGATTCCAGGAAAGAGCGAACTCTACCTCTTCATTATCATGATCTTCGGGATACACATATACATTCATTCCCGGGTGTTGATTTTTTAACTCTGTTACCCAATTTTCCGGATCTCTTCCCGGACTAACAACTAAAACTGACATAATTTTTCCTTTTTCAATTTAGCTTACAAAAGCACTATAGCCAGTAATGGCACGGCCTACGATAAGCGAATTAATTTCTTTGGTCC
>CAXGBX010000382.1:0-2278 GCA_964008195.1 uncultured Flavobacteriaceae bacterium | reverse complement strand
ACCACTTTAGCAAGTTCCTGGCTGTTTTTTCTGCAGTCGTATGCAATCGCTACTTTAATATCTTTATTCGGAAAAGATTTTTTCAGATAATCTGATAGGCCTTGTGTGTTTTTTCCAAGCGTGTATTTATTGATACGGTTGGTACCTACACCCATGATGCCTCTCATACCACCGGTACCAAATTCAGCATTTTTATAAAAACTTTCTTCCAGTTCTTTTGGGTTGCTCTCAATAAGCCTGTTTATTTCAGATTTTGTATCAGTATCAAAGGTTTCTGTAAGCCATACTTCAGCTTTCTGAAGAATCTCAGGTTTATTTGTAGCCATGATTAGATTGTTTTAAGTAGCAAAAATAAGGATTAATCCTTGAAAGCAATTAAATATTGGATGTGGTTTTCTTTATGAGGTAGCGTTCTTTATCTCTTCTGGATCTAAGAATAAGTTCTCCTAAGAAGCCGGCTAGAAAGAATTGAGTTCCAATAATCATTACTGCCAGTGATATGTAAAACCAAGGATTTTGCACCACCAGGATATTAGGCATCCCGTGATATAATTTATAGAGTTTTGAAAGTCCAATCCACCCTGCAGAAAGAAAACCAATAATAAACATAAGGACACCTAAAGAACCAAATAGGTGCATAGGCCTACGTCCAAATTTTGAAAGGAACCAGATGCTGATCAGGTCGAGAAAACCATAGATAAAACGGCTCATGCCAAACTTAGTTTTACCATATTTTCTAGCCTGATGCTGAACTTCTTTTTCAGTAATTTTATTGAAACCGGCATTTTTTGCCAGAACAGGAATATAGCGGTGCATTTCCCCGTAGACATCAATATTTTTGATCACTTCATTTTTATAAGCCTTCAGCCCACAATTAAAATCATGAAGTTTTACTCCGGAAGTTTTTCTGGCCGCTGCGTTGAAAACTTTCGAAGGAAGGTTTTTGGTAATAACATTGTCATAGCGTTTCTTTTTCCATCCAGAAACCAGATCGTTACCTTCATTAACGATCATATCATACATCTCCGGAATTTCTTCAGGATTGTCCTGTAGATCAGCATCCATCGTGATAACCACATCTCCATGCGCTTTTAAAAAACCTGCGTGAAGTGCTTGTGATTTCCCATAATTACGATTAAAGCGAATGCCTTTTACACGATCATCATTTTCTGAAAGGGCCTGGATGGTATTCCAGGAACCGTCTGTACTGCCATCATCTATAAATAAGATCTCATAAGAAAAGGAATTGGATCGTAAAACTTTTACGATCCAATTATATAATTCTACGAGAGATTGTTCCTCGTTGAGTAGTGGTATTACAACCGATATTTGCATTAATTTATGCGTTTGTAGTGTCTTTTTCTCTGAAAATTAAAGCTATAATTAATCCTATTATAGAGAAGAAAACAAGTTGAGATGCAAAACTAATTGCGATATTCTTTAAAGAAAAAGTATCTTCTTTTTCCATTTGCAGAACAGCTTCATTAATCTGGGCTTCTGTCATTCCAAAATTTTCGAACATGGCTGCTTGCTTCTCAATTGTAAGTTCTTTTAGTGTCTCAGCGGCCTCAGGATCAATTACGTTGAAAAGTAACAGGCTGAATACGGTAGCCATGAAAAGACCTATAAGAACAGTTAAAAAGTAAATAGAAAATGCATTTTTAAATGTAAAAAGTGATGTGCTGAAACCTTTGGCTTTTTTTACAGCCATGGTACTAAGTATAATTATAAGAATCAGATTTATTAACATTAAATACCATTCGGTCATCAATGATATGTCAAATGCATAAATAAGTACAGAAATTAGAATTAAAGCGATTCCCAGATACACGCCGTAACTTGTAGCTAGTTTTTTAGAAGATTTTTCCATAGGTTAGTTGAAGTTTGATTAATTTAGCAATTAGTTAACAAATATAGCAAAACGTTACAATCTTAAATCAATAAAAATTTTTTGAATTTTATTTGTAGTTCAGGAGTTATTAGTTAAATTTGCAGCTCGAAAATAAAAAGATTAAAGCGATGAAGCAGGGAATCCATCCGGAAAATTATAGATTAGTAGCATTTAAAGATATGTCTAACGAAGACGTGTTTTTAACTAAATCTACAGCAAAAACAAAAGAAACTATTGAAGTTGACGGAACTGAATACCCGTTGGTAAAACTGGAAATTTCCAGAACTTCTCACCCATACTATACTGGACAGACCAAATTACTGGATACTGCAGGTAGAATTGACAAGTTCAAGAACAAATACTCAAAATTCAAGAAGAAGTAATTCT
>CAXGBX010000381.1:0-2310 GCA_964008195.1 uncultured Flavobacteriaceae bacterium | reverse complement strand
TCACAAACCCAGGCACATTTATTAACCTCTGCTCTGGATTCTGAAATAGGTTTACCCATTTCAGAAGTAATCATTTGCGCATATTCTTCAAGGTTTTCTTTAAGGATCTGACCAGCCTTTGTGATTAATCCGGTACGATGGGAAAGAGGTTTTTGGCTCCATTCCTTGAAAGCTTCGCCCGATTTATTTAGTTTTTGATCCAGTTCCTTGTCACTAAGAGCCTGGTATTCTCCTACCTGTTCTCCGTTATATGGGTTAACGCTATAAAATTTCATGTGGTTATTTTAGTGTTTGAAAGATTAATGCAAACATATAGCAAGCACTATTAGCAATCATTCAGGATTAAGACATGCTGAACTAGTTTCAGCATCTAATATGGTTACTATAATCTCTATTTTAGTTCGATGAGACCCTGAAACCAGTTCAGGGTGACAGTTTAATTATTCTTGGTCGTTCCGTATCCTGTTCCTATTTTAGACCAGAAATCGGCCAAGACTTCCCAGGAAACCTCTCCCCTGTGAATTAGATCTCCCCGCAATTCTTCCAATTGTTTTTTATCTACGGAAGGATTTGCATACGCCATGGCATTCACAAGAGTATCACTTACAGTTTTCTGCCATTCTACATAAACTGAACCTTCTTTAGGAATCCATTTTTCTGCGGAGATAGTATTATCAACTGAACTTGTGTCCTGTTTGAAGGCTTCTGCCAACATACTTGAGTCCTGTTCAAAATTGATCAATTTATACTGCTCTTCAAAATTGTCAAAAGTCTGACTCACTTTCTCATTAGGCCAGCGCATTTCCACAATACCTTCTACCGGACGATATACTGATGTAAATAAAGTTCCAAAACCTTCTTTAAACAAAGTATTATAAAGCGGTCTTTTCAGGAAAGCATCAGCGATCTTAGTAGCACTTATATCTTTTTCCGCCAGCATTTTCTCCAGAAAAGCAGAACGCTTCAATGTTTGATTGAAAGCAGCATTCTCAGGCCAGTCAATTGTATCCTGGTAGTTGGTGGTAAAGGCCGCATCTGTAACCACAGGCTCTTTGTCTGGTGCAAGTTGAACGGTTTTAAAAGTTCCAGTTTTATCAACCACGGTTACATTATAAGACATATGTGAAGGAATTCTAATTAAAGCCGATACAGCCTCTTCCACATTGCTGCAAAATTCGAGCACATATCTTAAAATAAACGGAATCCCAAAACCTACTCCAACCTCTTTCCTACCTCCAAAAGTGAGGGAAATAGCCAGCCCATCTTCATTCATTCCATCTACCGCACCTATTAAGCAATCGCTAATCGCAATTACCTTCTTTCCATTCCAGGCACTTAGTAACTGTGTACCCTCCATCAAATCAGGATGATAATCATAATTTCTCACTAACTGTATCTCCTCACCCGTAAGGACGGCATTAGAGCAGGCACTAATATATGCGGGTGGTTGAAAACCTGTTAAAAAACGGGCTGCTATCTCATCTGCCTTTACGAGTTTGCAAAGTCTTTGATAGGTTGGCCACATCTCAGGCATATATTTTTTAAGGGCTGCTTCCGAAGTCTTTAAATCTGGTTCATAAGCCTTTCCTTTAGAATTTAACCAGGCTTTATAAGCTTCCCAATGGGTATTATATAATTTTTGCCATTTTTTCCCAGGCAAACCAGGTTCAGAAACGGCATTGAAATGTAGTTGCATCATTTTTACTTAAATCAATAGCTAATTATCCACCTGTTTATCGAAAAAAACAAGTGGAACAAATTAGCCCGATTTTTCAGGATAGGCTGTTAAAATAATTTTTTATTTAGTTAAAGTACCAGACAGGTTCGGCTTCTTTTTGTCCTCTACCATTTCAGATTTATATTGTGATCGAATCGCCTTAATCCAGTGTTTAGCACGGTTGTTTAACTTAAAATCATCTGTCATCATACGTCCTCTGGTTACCAGAATTCCCATATCTGCTCCTTCATATAAATAATCTCCTTTCTTGGAAATCCTCAAAAAGAAAGCTTCATTTTCATTTTCCACAGCTCTACGGTGGGTATCCATTCTATCATATTGAATATGCCCGGTATCCCACATCCTCCAAATTCCAGACCTTGGAGACTCTGTCACATACTCAATAGTATCCTCTGTATGTTTAACAATTAATTGGCTCCATCCATCCAGATTTTCCTGTCTGGACCATCTTTCGTTTATTGCATTAATATCCAGCTCATATTCAATATCCATCCATTCCAGGATATGGAAAACGAATAAAGGCGCATCGGCAAGTGCGAAAACCGCATGATTGGTAATAGAACTGGCTCCGG
>CAXGBX010000380.1:0-2320 GCA_964008195.1 uncultured Flavobacteriaceae bacterium | reverse complement strand
CTGAAGATCATTTAAAAAATCTGTTTCCTCCTTGAAATTTTTCAGTCCTTCCAGTCTTTGAACATACGGTTCAACAATTTTTTTTAATTTTTCTATTATTTCTTTTTCAGTCATAGTTATTTTTTAAGCAGGATATTTTTTCAATAATACCACAGCATTTACATCTCCAAAACCAAAACTGGCTTTCGCTAAAATGTTTGTTTCCCTGGAAATACATTTTTCTGGAATTCTGTCAGAATTAATAAGATCCAGAATCTCGGGATGTATATCTTTAGAATTTTTATTACCAAATATAAATTCTTTCTGAATTTGAAGTACAGAAGCGACACATTCTATAGAACCACTTGCACTCAGGCAATGTCCTGTCATTCCTTTTAAAGAGTTTATTAACGGAAAATCTTTTCCAGTTCTTCCTAATGCGTTGGTCCAGTTGAATATTTCAACAGCATCTCTCGTGGTTGCCGTTAAATGGCCATTTATAGCATCGATATCTTTAGGTAAAACTTTTGAATTCTCAAGAGCTTTTTTAATGCATCTCTGTACCGCTTCATTATTTGCTGCGGTCATACTACCTTCTCCTCTTTGTCCTCCACTATTTACATCGCCACCCAGAACTTCTGCATAAATGCTCGCACCTCTTTTTCTGGCTTCTTCCAAATCTTCCAGAACCAATGCTCCCGCACCGCTTCCCGGAACAAATCCTGAAGCAGATTCACTCATAGGTCTTGAAGCTTCTTCCGGCTTGTTATTATATTTATTGGGTAAAATACGCATAGCATCGAAACCACCCCAGATATAAGGACCATGGTCTCCGCAACTGCCAGTAAGCATACGCTTTGCCTTGCCAGATTTTATTCTTTCATATCCCATCAATAAAGCTTCCGTTCCTGTAGTACAGGCCGATGAGTTCGTAGTTACCTGGTTTCCACAGCCAAGAATCCCACCCAGATAAGCGCTAATCCCACTAGCCATAGTCTGTATAACACTGGTACTACCCAGTCTTCGGGTTTTACCCGCATCAATAAGGTGAATTGCCTCTCTAAATTTATCAACTCCAAGAATCCCGGTCCCGAATATGATTCCTGAATCCCAATCTGGTGAAGCTCCTTCAGAAATTGACAATCCGGCGTCTTTCCACGCGTCTGTACCAGATATAACCCCATAGACAATTCCGCTACTATTGAGGCCACGCTGTTGCAGCGGTGTAAAATACTTATCAAGTAAATCCTGTGAGATTACCGGCTTCCCTCCTATCTGGCAACTAAAGTTCAGTTTTTCCAATTCAGGAAAAAATCTGATCCCACTAATGGAGTTTCTTAACGCCTTCTCAAAATTTTCAAGGCCTACTCCATTTGGAGCCGCAACGCCCATTCCGGTAATAACCACTCTTTTCTCCATTTAATCCTGTTCGTTTCTGGCCAACATCCCGGCAATTGTTCCTCTGCAAACCAAATTACCTGCAGAATCCATCATTCTCAAATTGCATTTTAACTTGCTGAATCTAAAATATTTCTTTTCAGAAATTACAGTTACTTTCTCTCCGGGATAAACCGGTTTTAAATACTCAATCTCCGAAGAGGATAAGGCTATTTCTGCAGATTTTTGTAAAGAATGTTCAGAATTTAAAAGATAAATTCCTAAACATACAACGCCGATCTGAGCCATGCATTCAGTTAAAATGACGCCGGGAGTGACGGGATTGTTTTTAAAATGCCCCTTATAAAAATCAAGATCTGATGAAAAAGTATATTCTCCGGTAATAGAATTTTCGTTTACTTCCAGAATTTTATCTACAAATAAAAATGGTTTTGAATATGGCAGTTGGGAAAGTATGGAATCGCTGTTCAAAGTCTAAAAAATTACATCAAATGTTCACCACCGTTCACAGGTAGGATGGTACCCGTAATCCAACTGGCTTCGTCTTTACTCAAAAGATAAACTACGTTAGCCACATCATCTGGTACGGTTAACCTTCTGAAAGGATTGTGTTTTAAAGCATGAACTCTTAAGGTTTCATTCCCGGGGATCATTTGAAAAGAACGGGTAACGGTAATACCTGCCTGTATGCAATTCGCTCGGATGCCATATTTGGCAAATTCTAGTGCCATACTTCTCGTAATTGCTTCAAGAGTTACTTTTGCTGCGGAAACTGCCGCATAATTTTTCCAGGCTTTTTTATTGCCATCACTGGTGAACGATATTACACGTGCATCTTTCGTAAATAGTTGATTTTTAAAAATTGCTTGGGTCCAGTCGTACAAACTCAGCGCCATGGCGTCTATAGTTAATTGAAAATCTATATTTTCCAGTAATTGATCTT
>CAXGBX010000379.1:0-2326 GCA_964008195.1 uncultured Flavobacteriaceae bacterium | reverse complement strand
CATATAGTTGTAAATTGTGTAGAGTTGCGTCATACAGAATCTTTACCTCCAGTTTTCCAGCAACATTATTCTGAATTATATCTATGGTATTTAGCAAAATATTTGGTAGTTTTCCAGTATTTTCCTGAATTATCTCTGAATCTGGTTCAGGTTCAGGCTCTGTCTCTGGTTTGGGATCTTCAATAGGAATCTTTTCAATAAAACTTACAAAAAACCTGTTATTGTAATTTCCTTTAGGGAGATGCATTTTTAAATATCCGGTTTTGATACCGAAATAAAGATTTTCTTTAAGATCGTATATGAACAAACGGTCAGGGTTAAAATTATGGAATTCTGATACTGAAAATTTTAAAGAGGTATCTTTTATCAGGTTAATATTTAATGGGATTAATTCTTCTCCAATTTTAGGACGTACGTTAATCAGGAAAGCTTCTTCTGAAATTGACCAGCTGATCTCTTCTTCAGATGCATCCATTTTTCTAGCATCCATGCCGTGATCTTCATTTATAGTTGAATTACTATTAAATGCCAGAGCCAACTGTCTGGTGTAAGTTGAGTCAAGTTCAATATTTAATATGATGAATGAATTTGCAGTTTCTACAGATTTAAACTCTGAAATCCCTTCAACTTCTTTCTGATAGATTCGCTGAGAGTTTTCAAACTTTACTATCCCATCATTTTTACCAATAATCATGAATCCCTGGGCTATGGGCATTTTTTTTCTTGGATAAGTCTCTCCAGAGTTACCTGTTTCATGACCATTACTAAAGTTTTTAAAAGTAGCCGGAATATAAATCCCTGTTCCCGGAGAATAAGTTCCATACCCTCCTTCATAATCTGCCAGATAATGGGATGATCCATCTTTTCTGGAATCCCAGAAGTAGGCGATACCTGTAGTTGAAAGATTTTCAATTAAGAACTTATCTAAATCTAAGGCAGATGGATACGGATTTCCAACCAATAGCACCTGATCTTTCCTAATGCTAAGTTCAATTTTACCATCATTAGCCTTACCTCGAAAATCATAAGTCTGTGCATTTCCTTTATTTATCTTTTCAGATTCAATTTCATTGAGGTTCGTGCCATTTACGCCCTTCATGCTAAAACCTTCTCCGGGTAAAAGATCAAATTGGTCTCCCAAATATTGCCAGTTGGAATAGCTGGTGCCAGCATAGGTGTAAATCCATCTGTTGGAAATACTCAACGGGCTGCTATTGCCTTCCATTGAAGAAATTAATTTTGCGTTTCTACTCTCGGTGTTTGAAAGTGGATCATAAATGAAATCATTTAATTGTGCATTGTCATCAGTAACTTTTACCGGAAGTCCCCAGTAGTTATAATCATATGCATTTGAAGTTCCTTTCTGGAAAACTGAAATTAAACCGTCTCCTGAGTTTAGATTATTCGTTTTTTCTCCCTGCAACAGTTGTGAACCTTTCCGAAGGTATAAACTTGCCTCAGTATCATTTCTATAATTTTTGACAAGATTGATGTCATTTTGAACAAAAATTAACCGGTCTTTTACATAGAGATAACTATCCCCTTTTTGTGAAGGAGAAATGGATAGTTGCGCCTTAAGAGCGGTAAAACTAAAAATTAATAAAAAAAGAATGCTATGCCTCATTAAAGCCATAAATTTGCATAAATGTAAACAATAAAGCTTTTCAAAACACCAAATAATTATTTTTAACTTACTGGAAATGAATAACTCACAGCTGATCAACACAGCTCTTATAATTGTAGGTGGAGCATTGCTTATTTACTCGATTTCAATAGAAGATGCAAGTCCATATCTAAAAATCATCGGACTAGTTATAATAATGCTTGGTCTGTACCGTGCAACTTACTTTTGGGTAGCAACAAAAGATGATCATGAGGAAGAAAAGGAAAATAAAGAATCATGAAAGATCTGAAACCAGGGGATAGAGTAGAATTACTGGACGATGATCTAAGGGGAATTGTTCAGAATATAAAAGGGGAGCAGGTTGAAATTAAAACAGAAGATGATTTTCTGATGAGTTTTTCCATAAATGATCTTGTGAAAATACAGGAGGATATCGAAGATATAGAAGTAGAAAATTTTGATTTTGAAGAAATTCTAAAGGAGAAAGCGCCTTCAAAAAAAGCAAAATCGAATAGAGTTAAACCAAAGGAAAGAAACGCCCCACCCATGGAGGTAGATCTGCATATAAATCAGTTAGTACGCTCTTCCCGAAGTATGTCTAATCATGAGATGCTCAATTTACAATTGGATACGGCAAGACATAAACTTGAGTTTGCCATGAGAAAGAGAATTCAGAAAATTGTATTTATTCATGGTGTGGGC
>CAXGBX010000378.1:0-2330 GCA_964008195.1 uncultured Flavobacteriaceae bacterium | reverse complement strand
GAAACTGCTCGATGAATTTTTGCAAACAAATCCCGGTAACACCGAAGCAGAAAATTTGCTCAAAAAATTGTAATTTGAATTTATGGAAACTTTAAAAGAGTTCTGGCTGTTTTTGCGATCCCGGAAGAAATACTGGATGATCCCAATCATGTTGATGCTTCTGTTTATAAGTTTTCTAATTATTCTAACTGCCGGCTCAGCCCTGGCGCCATTTATTTATTCCCTTTTTTAATTGAAGATGCAAGATTTAACCAGGCGGCAATATATGGAAACCGGCATTTTGCTGGCGGTTGTTCTTCTTGTTTATGGCTGGTATGTTAAAAACTGGACATTCGCGTTAGTAGCTGCAGGTATTTTGCTGATTTCCTTCATGTTACCGGTTCTATTCAAGCCTCTGGCAATTGTATGGTTTGGCCTGGCGAAAATTTTGAGTTTTATTACCTCTAATATCCTGTTAACTTTAATGTTCTTCCTTCTGGTCACCCCGGTAGGCCTGTTCAGAAGAATGCTCGGAAAAGATTCTTTAAAACTAAAGACTTTTAAAAAGTCTTCAAATTCTATACTTATAGAAAGGAACCATACTTTTAATTCTTCTGATCTAAAAAATCCATTTTAGATGGCTGAAATAATTCTGGGGATTTCCGCTTTTTTCCACGATAGTGCAGCAGCCTTAATAATTGATGGAAAAATTATCGCCGCAGCTCAGGAGGAACGCTTCAGTAGAATTAAAAATGACGCCGCTTTTCCATCAAAAGCTGTAAAATATGTTTTGGAAGAAGCCGGAGTAGATCCAACTGAAGTCACTCAGATCGCTTTCTACGAAAAACCTCTTTTAAAATTTGAAAGACTTCTGGAAACTTATCATGCTTTTGCTCCTTATGGATTAAAGAGTTTTTTGAAAGCAATGCCCATCTGGCTCAAAGATAAGCTGTTTTTTCGCAGAATGATAAATTCAGAACTTAAAGCTCTGGGTTTTCCCAAGTTAAAATTGCTTTTTCCGGAACATCATCTCTCACATGCGGCAAGTGCCTTTTATCCCTCTCCTTTTGAAGAAGCCGCGATCTTAACCATAGATGGAGTAGGTGAGTGGGCCAATATGACGATAGCTCACGGCTCCGGAAACAAGATCAAAATTTTAAAAGCGCAGCACTTTCCACATTCGTTAGGTCTATTTTATTCTGCAATAACTTATTACCTGGGCTTTGAGGTGAATAGCGGGGAATATAAAGTGATGGGATTGGCGGCTTATGGAGACGGGGATGCTGAAGAAACCAAAAATTTTGAAAATAAAATCCTTGATGAGATTGTTGATCTTAGGGAAGATGGTTCCTTTCTTCTGAATATGGAATACTTTCGTTTTGCTACCCACCTAACGATGACCAATGATAAAAAATGGAGTGAGCTTTTTGGTTTAATCCGAAGAAGAAAAGAAGACGAGCTGGAACAGGAGTATGCAAACCTCGCTTTTGCTGCACAAAAAGTACTGGAAAAGATTGTTTTAAAACTTTCAAAAACTGCATTGGATTTAACGGGTTTTCAAAACCTTGTGTTGGCAGGTGGCGTTGCTCTAAATGGCGTTGCCAATGGTAAAATTATGGAGCTTGAAGGTTTAAATGATATTTGGATTCAGCCGGCTGCGGGGGATTCGGGCGGAGCTCTGGGTGCAGCTTTGGCAACCTGGCATATTTCATTAAATAACGATAGAGAACCGATTTCTGGAGATGCTATGCAGGGTACTTATTTAGGTCCTGGATATAGCAACGAACAAATTGGGTCTATGGTTTCTAAATATAAGGAACTTAATTTTCAATATTTTGACGAAAACCTGCTTTTAGAAGAGACGGCCAAAGCAATTGAAAATGGATTAATAGTTGGCTGGTTCCAGGGAAGAATGGAATTTGGACCACGGGCTTTAGGGAACCGAAGTATTCTTGGCGATGCCAGAAATTCTGAAATGCAGCGAAAGATCAATCATAAGATAAAATTTAGAGAGAGTTTTAGACCTTTTGCGCCAAGTGTTCTGGAGGAAGATGTTTCAACATATTTTCACCTTAGCGGTATTTCTCCTTATATGCTTTTGGTGCGGGAAGTTAAGAATACTTATAGAAGTCAAAATTCAGACAAATCCCATAGTTTTATGGAAAAACTGGATAAGAAGAGATCAAAAATTCCGGCCGTGACGCACGTAGATTATACGGCACGAATTCAAACAGTTTCCAAAAGAACTAATTTGAGGTATTGGAGATTATTACAAACGCTAAAAGAGCGCACTGGAGACGGAATTGTGATCAATACAAGTTTTAATATCAAAGATGAGCCTATAGTGTGTT
>CAXGBX010000377.1:0-2357 GCA_964008195.1 uncultured Flavobacteriaceae bacterium | reverse complement strand
AGGACAATCCGTAAATAGCCAGACTGTAGTAATACCAAATCATCTCCAAAAAGTAAAGAAAACAACTCCTGTCAATATTGGTTTAATTGGTGCAGGAGGTATGGGAATGTCAGATCTGAAAACAGCTTTAGAGGTTCCGGATATTAATTTAATTGCAGTTTGTGATTTGTACCAGGCAAGGTTGGAAAGGGCAAAATCATTATGGGGAAATACCCTGTTAACCACTACAGACTATAATGTGCTTCTGCAAAATGAGGATATAGATGCTGTAATTATTGCGACACCAGATCATCTGCATAAAAAAATTAGTGTTGATGCCTTAAAAGCAGATAAACATGTGTATTGTGAAAAGCCTATGCTTCATAGTATCAATGAAGGAAATGAGTTGGTAAATGCCTGGAAAAAATCAGGAAAGGTATATCAGGTTGGAAGTCAGGGATTATCTTCATTAGGAAATGAAAAAGCGAAGGAATTGCTTGAACAGGGGGCAATCGGAAATTTAAATTATGCTGAGGGATTCTGGGCTCGTAATTCTCCCGTGGGGGCCTGGCAATATCCTATACCCAAGGATGCTTCATCGGTTACTATTGACTGGGAACGATTTATTGAAGAGGCACCAAATCATTCCTTTGATCCCGTTCGTTTCTTTCGATGGAGAAATTATCTGGACTATGGCACTGGTATGGCGGGAGATCTATTTGTGCATCTGTTTTCAAGCCTTCATTTTATAACCAACTCTTTAGGTCCCACCAAAATAGCGGCGATGGGAGGATTAAGGTTTTGGAAAGATGGAAGGGAAGTCCCCGATGTGCTTCTTGGAATGTTTGATTATCCAAACACAAAAAATCATCCAGGATTCAATTTATCCCTAAGGTGCAATTTTGTAGACGGTACCAGTGGTAATACTTACCTGCGCCTGGTTGGTGACAAAGGAGCGATGGATATCGAATGGGATCGGGTAGTGCTTAGAAAAAACGAGCCAGTATCCATGGATGATCCATTCTCAAAAGAAAAAGCCGGACAGATTACCCCCTCCGAGCAGCGAAAAAAAATGCTTCCGCCACCGGAAATGATTTATGAAGCAGAAAAAGGCTATAAGGGAGCACATTATGATCATTTTTCTAATTTCTTTGAAGCTATTAGAAATGGGAATACGCTTATAGAAGATCCGGAGTTTGGTTTTCGTGCCGCAGCTCCTGCTTTGCTCTGTAATCAAAGTTATTTAGAGAATACAATTTTAGGCTGGGATCCAGAAAAAATGAAGATAATATAAAAATAAACCTATGAGAACCAATGTAATAATCATGTGTCTAAGTATCATGGTACTAGGTGCATGTAAGAATAATGTCGAAAAAGAACAAAAAAGTGGAGTTAAAGCTTCTGAAATGGCTAATGATTTTGAAAGGGATACAGCCAATTTAAATAATTCAAAACAATGGATAAATCTACTCGATCAAGACCATCAGCATCATTGGAGAGGGTATAATGCTACCGAACAAAAATTACCCCAAGGATGGTCTATAAATGACGGAGTACTTTATTCCAGTGGAGAAGGTGGGGATATAGGCGGTGATATTGTCTATGCTTCAAAAGCGTTTGATAATTTTGAACTTCAGTTAGAATGGAAATTATCAACAGCTGGAAATAGTGGTATCTTCTACCACATTGTGGAAGATGAATCCTATAAAGCACCTTATTACACGGCTCCTGAATATCAAATTATTGATCAGGTAGGTTTTCCCCAAAAGTTAGCAGCCTGGCAATCTATAGGAGCTGATTATGGCATGTATAACCCTGAATTTAAAGAAGAGGATTTAAAAAAAATTGGGCAGTGGAATACTGCAACAATCAGATTTACAGAGAATGAGGTAACATATTGGTTAAATGGAAATAAAACGCTAAGTTTTAAGCCCTGGACCGAAGATTGGGAAAGAAGAAAATCTGAAGGGAAATGGAAAGACTATCCCAATTATGGAAAATCCAAAACAGGGCTTATAGGTTTGCAGGATCATGGAAGCGAAATCTGGTTTCGTAATATTAAAATAAAGGAACTTTAATATGAAGCTTATTCTCAAATTGATAATGTGTATATTAGTAGTATGCGCTTGTCATGAAAATAGTCTGGCTGAAATTAAAGAAGAAAAGGATTTTAAGGATATAAAAACTGAAATTAAAGTTTTAAGCTATAATATTCATCATTCGAATCCACCGTCACAACCTGACATTATAAATTTAGAAGCGATAGCTGAAGTTCTCAAACAAAGTGAAGCTGACGTAGTTGGTTTGCAGGAAGTAGATGTTTATACTGAACGCTCTGGAGAGCAATTGCACATGGCACGTGCTATTGCGGCAATGGC
>CAXGBX010000376.1:0-2359 GCA_964008195.1 uncultured Flavobacteriaceae bacterium | reverse complement strand
CGATTTTATCAAGCAAATGAGCAAAGTGAATCCTATTCTATTATTGGATGATATTTTTGACAAACTGGATGAAAACCGGGTTGCCCATATCGTGGCATTAGTTGCTACTGATGAACTGGGACAAATTTTTCTTAGTGATACGCATGCTGATAGAACCGAAAAAGTAGTTAAAAGCAGCAATCAATCTTATAAAATTTTCAAGCTTTGAAAAAACTGATCCTTTTATTTTCAATTTTCACCCTGATTTCCTGTTCAGATAATGATCCACAGGAACAGCTTAAAAACCTCAATGGATACTGGCAGATCGAGAAAGTAGAAATCGAAAATGATTCTGTAGTAGAATATAGTTTAAGCCAGTATATCGACTATATTGAGATCAATGATTCCGTTGGTTTCAGAAAAAAGCTTAAACCGAAAATTGATGGCGGTTTTATTGAAGCCTCCAATGATTCAGAAAAGATCACTGCGAAAATTGAAGAAAACAGTCTTATCCTGTATTACTCCACTCCTTTCGCTGAATGGAAAGAAGAAGTTCTGGAGGCTACAGAAGAGAAATTACTCATTTTAAACCGCGACGATAAAAAATACTACTACCAGAAATACGAACCATTAATAAACCAGGATGAAGAAGAGACGCAAGAATGAGGAAATGAAACTGGGCGACCTGCTCAGGAGTTTTGTAGATGAGAACAAACTGGATAAAAAAGGTCTCAATGAGGTAAAGGTTAGGGACGTCTGGAACAGCCAGATGGGGCCGGCTATTCAAAAATACACCACCGGATTAAAACTGAAAAATGATACGCTTTTTGTTCAATTGAGCTCATCGGTATTAAGAGAAGAATTGAGTTACGGAAAGGAAAAAATTATTCGTAACCTCAATGAGGAAATGGGACAGGAATTAATTTCTAAACTCGTTTTGAGATAGTGAGTAGTGAAGTGTGAAGAGTGAGGAGTGAAAAATAAATAATTATATTAAAGTCACTGCGAAAGAGCATAGCGACTGAAGCAGTCTCATTGTTTTAGCTACTAGATGTGAGATTGCTTCGCTTCGCTCGCAATGACCAATAAACTGCGACTTGTCAAACTTCCACTGTGCTCAGTTTGACAAAAAATAATGGCATAAAAAAAACCGGACTTCGACAAGCTCAGTCCGGCATTTTTATAATAATATATGTTCTCTACTTAAAACATTTCTCTACCTGCAAAATGAAAAGCACCTTCAATTTGTGCATTCTCATCGCTATCACTTCCGTGAACTGCATTTTCGCCAATACTGGTAGCGTATTTTTTTCTGATAGTTCCTTCAGCAGCATCTTCAGGGTTCGTAGCTCCAATTAAAGTTCTGAAATCTTCTACTGCGTTATCTTTTTCAAGAATAGCCGCAACGATAGGACCACGAGTCATAAACTCTACTAACTCTCCAAAAAATGGACGCTCTTTATGCACTGCATAAAAAGTCTCAGCATCTCTCTGAGTCATTTGAGTAAGTTTCATCGCAACAATTCTAAATCCTGAAGCGGTGATCTGGTCTAATATTCCACCAATGTGCCCGTTCTCTACTGCATCTGGCTTAATCATGGTGAATGTTCTATTATCTGCCATTGTTAGGTTTTTAAATTTGGTGCAAAAATAAATAATTCCTCTCCATATACAAGTGCTTTAAGCTTTTATGTGATTTTATTGAAAATCAATCAGGTAATTCTGCTGCAGTTTATTATTTACGCCGCGCATTTCCAGCAAAACTTCATTCTTATCAAAATTAAACCTCAGCAAACCAAAACTTTTATCTTTTATCACCTCACCGACTCTGTATTTATTTGGTTCACCGTCGAAATTCTCGTAAGTATGGGTTAGTCCGCTGGAGGTGAAATCTACCAAAGGATAATTTAAGCCTTTCACTTCGGTTTTTGAAAATTCTGAAATATGACGATCCCCGCTTAACAGGATCACATTATTCGCTTCGGAAGAAACGATTAGTTCTTTCAGCTTTTCAACTTCGGAAGGGAAATTTCCCCAGGTTTCGAATCCGTGTTCCGCAGAAAGAATTTGAATACTGGATAAAATTACATTAAAACTGGCGTTGCTATTTTTTAATTCCTCTTCCAGCCAGCGCCACTGCTCCTTCCCCAGCACAGTCCCGGTTGAAGGCTTATATCTTTTATTTGGATCATCGCTTTCCTTTAATTGATCCCGAAAATACCGCGTATCTAAAATGATCACTTTTACACTCCCCTTTTGAGTTTCAAAAATTTCGGAATGATAAACCCCTTCCCTGCTCCTGCGGAAACTATTTTCAGGCACCCGCATAAAATCAAGAAAAAGCTGCGGATAATATTTATTAAAATTTGGTTTATTAATT
>CAXGBX010000375.1:0-2368 GCA_964008195.1 uncultured Flavobacteriaceae bacterium | reverse complement strand
CTAATCATACGTGACTCCGGCATGGCAAAAAAGGAATTATTCTGATTTAGATATTGAGAGCGCATCGGGATGTTCATGGTATTGAAAATATCATCTACGTTCACCGTAGTTACCAGACGCGAATCAAAGAAGGTTTTTCTTAGACCGAAATTTAACCCGAATTGCGATTCTTCAAATTCATAAGAACCTACCACATAATCTGGAATATAAGTGGTTGTCACTTCCCCGGAAAAAGTTCCATCTTTTGATAAGGTAAAGAAATTACCGGCATATATATATGCTCCAAAAGTGTCATTGGTAACAATCTGTCCCCCACTTTCCAATGCCGGAAAATCATTCTGCATATAGAAGAAAGAAGAATATACAGAAAGAGTCCACCAGTCATTCAAATAATCATAATAACTAATATCAAAGCTGTATTGCTGATAAAAATCCATATTCAAACTTGTAGATCGTAGATTCCTGTTCACATTATCCTGGAACGGCATGGTGGCGATCTCATTAGCTGCCCTATCCCAATAAAGGTCAAAAAACAGCTTATTTTTATAACCATAGCTGAATTTTACAGTATTTGCAATAGCCGGCATCAAATCTGGGTTTCCATCCTGGAAGTTATTCTCGTTCAGGAAATATCTATAAGTATTTAAATTTTCGAATCTAGGCCTGGTAATCCTTCGGCTATATTCAAAACCAAAAGAATGATCTTCAGAGGCATTAAAATTCAGATAAAAAGTGGGAAATAATTCGAGATAATCCTGTGAATTTACCAATCCCTGGCTTTCTGAAATTCCCTGCACATCGGTATATTCACCACGAAGTCCAAGCTTTGCAGACCATTTTTCCCAATCTTTAGATATACTGGCATAAGCAGCATAAATATCTTCCTCATAATCCAGAACATCTGATAATTCTGGTTCAAATTGTCTCGTTCCGGTATTGGTATCAAAATAATCCTGGCCACTCTCAGTTTTTAATCCCGAATATTTGAGTCCGGTATCAAAACTGGTTGAACCCAGTGGTGTGGATATATCTACCTGACCGGTATAAATTTCACTATGTTGTTCAGCTTGCGTGGTAAAAGAATTATCTCTTAGAAAACTACCATCGGCATCAGTATAATTTGTCCTGATATGCTGAAACTGACTATTATCGTAATTAATATAGTTACCAATAGCAGAGAAAGTACCCTCCTCACTTAAAGTGGTACTATAAGTTGCCGCCAGAAGTACATTATCTGTAGTGCTGTGTAACTGGCTATTTGTAGTAAATAATGAATCCAGTGAATTAGTATTGTCGAAAATATTCGTTAAACCATCTATATGGCTATCTGAATCTGGAGTGATTTGAATATTTGCACTTAAGCTTAAAGTGCTGGTTTCACTAAGCGTAAAATCAAGAATCGTATTTAAATTGTGGGAATACATTAAGGTATTTCTCTCAAAATCTGTATACCATCTGGAATCTACTTCCCCGTTGGGCTTATAGTATTCTATAAAACTTTCATCGTTTTTATAAATATCCCGATCGTTATAATTATAGCTGGTATACACGTTCAACCAGTCTGTTTTATAATAGTGGCTGGTACCAACATTAAATTTAGGCTCTACAGCCTGGGTAAAGGAACCATTTAAACTCCCCTTATACCCAATAGAGATATTCTTTGAAGTTTTGATATTCAGGATCGCTCCACCTTCTGCATCGTATTGTGCGGGAGGATTGGTGATCACCTCAACAGATTTTATATTCTCTGCGGAAAAACCTTCGAGCAATTGCTGAAGCTCCTGAGAACTTAGATATACTTTTCGGTCATTAATATATACCGTGGCAGCTCTGTTCTTTACCAGTAAATTTCCCTGGCTTACGATCACCCCGGGAGTTCTTTTTAAAATTTCGAAAGTATTTCCAGTAGAAAGTATGGTGTTCTCCACGTCAAAGACCAGCCGGTCTATCTTCCTGGTTACTTTAGGTTTTCTGGCATTCACCGTCACTTCATCCAGGGCTTCTGATGATTCTTCCAGGGTAATGGTATTTAACCTTGTATTTCCCTTTACGGTAATTTGCTGAAGGGATTCCAGATAACCTACAAATGATACTTTTAAAAGATAGGTGCTATCCTTAACGTTTTCGATTAAAAAACTACCATCATCTTCTGAAGTGCTACCTTTATAAACACTGGTAGAATCCTCTGCACTTAAAAGAATGACGTTGGCAAAGGCTACAGGGGCTTTATCCTGATTTTGAATTTTTCCAGTAAGCGAATTCTGAGAAAAGAAAACGTATGGAATAAGTAGGATAATTAGCGGGGTGAACTTAATTACTTTCATTCTAATATTTGGTCGGTTTTTTCAGCAAAAGCTCAACAAATATA
>CAXGBX010000374.1:0-2376 GCA_964008195.1 uncultured Flavobacteriaceae bacterium | reverse complement strand
AGCGCTATATTATTTACACTGAAAGAAGACTGAAGTGCAGTATGTTTAAAAAGGGTATTTAATACAATATTTGGAATAGCGTCTCTCTTTAACTGATAAACGATTCGCATCCCATTACGGTCAGATTCATCTCTAATGAGACTGATCCCTTCTATTTTTCTATCATTAACAAGATCAGCTGTCTTCTTGATCATGTCTGCCTTATTCACCTGATATGGAATTTCAGTAACTATAAGATATTCTCGTCCACCAATTTCTTCCATATGAGATTTAGCTCTCATTACAACTCGGCCCCTACCTGTTTTGAAAGCTTCCTTTACACCATCATACCCATAAATTATTCCACCTGTAGGAAAATCAGGTGCTTTGATATGCTGAATTAATTCATCAATCTCAATATCATTATTTTCAATATAAGCTATCGTACCATCAATAACCTCAGAAAGGTTATGAGGTGGCATATTGGTAGCCATACCTACGGCAATACCACTCGCTCCATTAACCAGTAAATTTGGAACTCTGGTAGGCATTACTACCGGTTCACTCAAGGAATCATCAAAGTTTAACTGAGTGTCAACCGTTTCCTTATCAATATCAGCAAGCATATCCTCGCTAATCTTACGCATACGGGCTTCCGTATAACGCATGGCCGCAGGACTATCTCCATCTACAGATCCAAAGTTACCCTGCCCATCTACAAGCATATACCTCATACTCCAGTGCTGTGCCATTCGCACCATAGTGTCATAAACAGAGGAATCTCCATGAGGGTGATACTTACCTAGTACCTCTCCTACGATTCTTGCAGATTTTTTATAGGCTCTGTTGGAAAGAACTCCAAGTTCATACATTCCATACAAAACTCTTCTATGCACTGGTTTTAATCCATCACGCACATCTGGTAAGGCACGTGACACTATGACCGACATCGAATAATCGATGTAGGCCGATTTCATTTCATCTTCAATGTTGATAGGAATTAACTTTTCTCCTTCAGCCATATTTAAAAATTTAATTTATCTAGAAAAAATCTAAGGGGCAATTTACATATTTTATCAATTTTTACGGGCATCGAAGTCAGAGATAGCTTTCTTTTTATTAACAAATTTTTATTGTGATTTAGTTAATAAGTTCAGTATTTTACCCTTTGTAAATTGAAAGTAATTTTGTCAATTAGCTACTAACTCCCTATTAGGTACAGTTTTTGACCAAATTCAAGTGAAATAAATTTTGAGAAAGGAAGATAAAATGGATGATAATTTTTCACCAAGAGTAAAAGATGTTATTGCTTACAGTAAAGAGGAAGCGTTAAGACTTGGCCACGATTTTATCGGGACAGAACATCTTATGCTTGGTTTACTGAGAGATGGAGATGGAAAAGCTATAGAAATTCTAAGTGCCCTTGAAATAGACCTTAGTCATTTAAGACGTAAAGTAGAAATTCTAAGCCCTGCAAATCCCAATACCGTTACCATTAGTAACGAGAAGAAAAACCTACATTTAACTAGACAGGCTGAACGTGCATTGAAAACAACTTTCCTGGAAGCAAAGCTATTCCAGAGCTCTTCAATAAATACTGCCCATCTACTGTTATGTATTTTAAGAAATGAAAACGACCCTACAACTAAACTTCTGAATAAATTGAAAATAGATTACGACGGTGTAAAAGATCAATTTAAATACATGATCGCTAGCGATGAAGATGATTTTACCGGCAGCCCTTCTGCTGAATCGTTTTCTGATGATGAAGGTGATGAAGCAACCAGGGACAACCCGTTTAGTGGTGGTGCTGGCACTACAGGTAAACCTTCAAAAAAATCCAAAACTCCTGTTCTGGACAATTTTGGTAGAGATCTTACCGCTCTAGCCGAAGCCGATAAACTGGATCCTGTAGTAGGAAGAGAGAAAGAAATTGAAAGAGTTTCCCAAATTTTAAGTAGAAGAAAGAAAAACAATCCTTTATTAATAGGAGAACCAGGTGTTGGTAAATCTGCGATTGCTGAAGGACTAGCGCTTCGAATTGTAAAGCGGAAAGTTTCAAGAATTCTATTTGACAAACGAGTGGTTACTCTAGACCTGGCCAGTCTTGTTGCCGGTACAAAATATCGAGGACAGTTTGAAGAACGTATGAAGGCAGTAATGAATGAACTTGAAAAGAATGACGATATTATTCTCTTCATAGATGAAATTCATACAATTGTGGGTGCCGGTGGAGCTACTGGTAGTCTGGATGCCAGTAATATGTTTAAACCTGCTTTGGCTAGAGGCGAAATTCAATGTATAGGTGCCACTACACTTGACGAGTACAGACAATATATTGAAAAAGATGGTGCATTAGAGAGAAGGTTTCAAAAGGTAATTGTTGAGCCAACCACG
>CAXGBX010000373.1:0-2417 GCA_964008195.1 uncultured Flavobacteriaceae bacterium | reverse complement strand
TTGTTTTGTAATTGGAAATGATGGGAATTCAGATTCTTACGGGGGGATCATGAAAATAGACCAGGAGCAGGTACAGTTAATGAAACGCCGTGGTGGTGTTGGTCACGACCTTTCGCATATACGCCCAAAAGGATCGGCAGTAAAGAATTCTGCTTTAACCTCTACCGGAATTGTTCCTTTTATGGAGCGTTACTCAAATTCAACCAGGGAAGTTGCGCAGGATGGACGTCGTGGAGCATTGATGCTTTCAGTATCTATTAATCACCCTGATGCTGAGGATTTTATCGATGCTAAAATGGAACAGGGCAAAGTTACAGGTGCCAATGTTTCAGTTAGAATCGATGATAATTTTATGAAAGCTGTTAAGAACAACGGCAATTATACGCAGACGTATCCAGTCTTTAGTAAAGAGCCTAAGTTTTCAAAAGATATTGAAGCTAATAAGCTTTGGAAAAAGATCGTACACAATGCCTGGAAATCTGCTGAACCGGGAATTCTTTTTTGGGATACCGTAATTAATGAGTCGGTTCCAGATTGTTACGATGATCTTGGTTATAAAACGGTTTCTACAAATCCATGTGGAGAAATTCCGTTATGTCCTTATGATTCCTGTCGTTTATTAGCGATCAATCTTTTCTCTTATGTAGAGGAGCCTTTTACTGAAAAAGCACATTTCAACTATGAGCTTTTCAAAAAACATATTGGAGCGGCGCAAAGGATCATGGATGATATTATTGACCTGGAATTAGAAAAGATCGATAATATTCTGGCTAAAATTGATGCAGATCCTGAAAATGAAGAAGTAAAAGCGGTAGAAAAGAATCTCTGGCTTAATATCCGTAAAAAAGCTTATGAAGGAAGAAGAACCGGAATTGGCATTACTGCTGAAGGTGATATGCTTGCGGGATTAGGTATTAAATACGGAAGCAAGAAAGGAATAGATTTTTCAGTAGATATTCATAAGAAAATCGCATTGGCAGCCTATCGTGCTTCTGTAGATACCGCAAAGGAAAGAGGTGCATTTTCGATTTTTGATTCAGAAAGAGAAAAAGACAATCCTTTCATCTTAAGACTTAAGGATGCTGATGAAAAGCTTTATTATGATATGCTGGAATATGGTAGAAGAAATATTGCGCTTCTAACTATCGCTCCAACAGGAACTACCAGCTTAATGACGCAAACAAGTTCTGGAATTGAGCCTGTATTCTTACCTGTTTACAAAAGAAGAAGAAAAGTAAATCCAAATGATAAAGATGCCAGGGTAGACTTTGTAGACGAAGTTGGAGATTCCTGGGAAGAATATGTTGTTTTTCACCATAGATTTAAGGAGTGGATGAGAGCCAATGGTCATGATACCAATGAAAATTACTCTCAGGAAGAACTTGATAAACTGGTTAAATTATCTCCATATTATCAGGCAACCTCGAACGATGTAGATTGGCTAAGCAAAGTAAAAATGCAGGGAGCCGTTCAAAAATGGATAGACCACTCTATTAGTGTGACTATCAACCTTCCAAACGATGCAAGTGAAGAACTCGTTGGTAAATTATACCTGGAAGCCTGGGAAGCAGGATGTAAAGGGGTAACCGTTTATCGTGACGGATCACGTTCTGGAGTATTGATTTCAAACGAAGAGAAAAAAGAAGAAACTGAACAAACTGCCGGTGCTTTCCCTTTAAAAAGACCTGAAACACTTACCGCAGATGTGGTTCGTTTCCAGAATAACAAAGACAAGTGGATCGCTTTTATCGGTTTGGTAGATGGACGTCCATATGAGATCTTTACAGGTTTTGCTGATGATGAAGAAGGAATTTTAATTCCGCGTTGGGTAAATGAAGGCCTTATTATTAAAAATAGAAACGAAGACGGAACTTCCCGTTACGACTTTCAATATGAAAATAAACGAGGATACAAAACGACCATTGAAGGCCTTTCCCATAAATTCAATCCGGAATTCTGGAACTATGCAAAACTGATCTCCAGTACACTACGCCACGGGATGTCTATAGACAATGTGGTAGATCTCATTAACAGTCTGCAATTGAACAGCGAATCTATCAATACCTGGAAAAATGGTGTGGTAAGAGCTTTAAAACGTTTTATTGCTGATGGTACTGTTGCTAAGAAAGAAAAGTGTACCAACTGTAATTCTTCAAACTTAATTTACCAAGAAGGATGTTTAACCTGTAAGGACTGTGGTTCTTCTAAATGTGGTTAATTTTCTGTGATAACTGATAAAAAAGGCTCTCATTTTGAGGGCCTTTTTTGTTTCTGAGAAATTGTCAATTTCGAAACGTAGCAGAGCGTAGTGAGAGATCTCAGGATCAATTCTGACATTAAAGAGATCTCTCCCTGTGGTCGAGATGATCTGTGTTTAAAAACAAAGCTTTTCATTAAAATTTTCAGCATAATAGGTT
>CAXGBX010000372.1:0-2423 GCA_964008195.1 uncultured Flavobacteriaceae bacterium | reverse complement strand
ATATAACATCAATATTTTTCTTCTGTGCATCCCGCCCCACAATTGCAACTTCATAGATTCCAAATGATTTTAAACCTACGAGACCGGTCCAGTTAGCATAAGAAGAAGGCGCCTTAGCTATTTGCGGCCATATTTTTTGTAGCATTTTTTCAGATACCTCTAAAAAATTTTTATTTTCAGTCAAAGTTCCTATAATAAATAGATTCTTCGCTATTACCGAATTTGAAGAGGGAAGCACATTATCTGTAACCTCAATTCTATTCACTATAAGATCTTTCTGTTCTCTGGAATTAAAATAAAACATTCCGGTTTCCTTATCCCTGAAATTTTCTACCATATAATCCATGAGCTGCTGAGATAATATTAACCAGCTTTTATCAAAACTAACCTGGTATAAGCCCAAATAAGCCTGTGCCAGGTAGGCATAATCTTCAGCAAATCCAGAGATGTGCTCAGCCTCACCATCAACACTCCTTTTTAGATGAAAACTGGAGTCAAGCATTTTATCTTTTAAAAATTCTCCCGTAGCAATTGCTTTTTGAAGATAATCGGGGTTACCAAAAGCGGTGTAAGCATCAAGATAAGCCTGCATCATCAACGCGTTCCAAGACGTTAAAATTTTATGATCAATTGTCGGTTTCTTACGCTTGTTCCGTGCTTGAAGCAGTTTCATTTCTGCCCGCTCCATAATCTCCTGAATTTCAGAATAAGCCAAGCCGTTAGCTTCTGCAAAATCTTTAAGGGATTGATTTCGATATAAAACATTTTTCCCTTCCTCCCAATTCCCATAACCTTCCACATTATAAAAATCTGAGAAAATTTGCACCTCTTCTTTTGAGAGTACCTGCCTAATTTCAGCTAAAGTCCAGGCATAATATTTTCCTTCCTCTCCTTCACTATCTGCATTAATGGAGGAATAATAACCACCGTTACCGTTAGATAATTCCTCTTCAATAAAATCCAGGCTTTGTGCAACTATCTCTTTATATTCGGGATTTTCTGAAAACTTAAAGTAATTTGAATAAAGACTTATTAAAAGTGCATTATCATATAACATTTTTTCGAAATGTGGTATTCTCCACCTTGAATCTACTGTATAACGTGAAAAACCTCCACCTAACTGATCGTAAATACCACCATTAGCCATTTCTGTTAAGGTAGACTCTACCATACTTAAAGCCTCAGGGTTGCCTGTTATATAATAATATTCCAGAAGAGCGTTCCAACTTACTGGAAGAGGAAATTTCTCATTTCCTATATAACCACCCTTTTTTAGATCCCAATTTTTTTTCCAATTATCGATAAGGCTGATATAATCTTCTTCAGAAAAAGGTGATTTCTTTAATCCTACACTATCCAACTGATTGGCTTTGCGTATGCCCTTGGTAAGGGCATTGGCCGTTGATACCAAATCTGACTTATCTTTTCTATAAGTTTTAGCGATTTGATTAAGCACCTCTTCCCATTCATCTTTAGAAAAATAAGTACCCGCATAGAATGGCTTTCCGTTTGGAAGCGTAAAAACATTCAATGGCCAGCCTCCACTGCCATTTAAGATCTCTGCAGCCTGCATGTAAATTTTATCTATATCCGGGCGCTGTTCCCTATCAATCTTTATGGAAATGAAGTTTTTATTCATGATTGCTGCAACTGTGGAATCCATGAAACTTTCTTCTTCCATGACGTGGCACCAATGGCAGGCAGAATAACCAATGCTGATAATAATTGGTTTATCTTCCTTCTCCGCTTTTTCTAAAACTTTAGGACTCCACTCATACCAATCTACAGGATTATCAGCATGCTCCTTTAGATATGGACTAGCGGACTTGGAAAGTCTATTATTAGTGATTTCTTTCTCAGACTTTTGCTTTTTACAGCTGAAAAAACAGGTAAGTACAAAAAATATTATAACAGATCTACAAACTGTATTCACTTTAGTCAGGGATATATCAAGTTTTAAATATAAGCTTTAGGGCCCTAATAAAAAATCATCTTTTAGCTTAATTTCTTATCTAAGGTCTCTATAAAAAAGGAAAATTGTAGTAGTAACCGAGATCGTTTAATAATGCAATTACCGTTTCACGTTCTCCTTATTATTAGCTTTAAATTAATTTTAGAAGGCGTCCCTTTTATTTCCAGAAAGGTCTCTCAAAAGATTTTTTTCTCGGTAAAAAAGCTTGAAAATTTAAAGAAAAGAAGTAATTATCAAATATGTCTAGAAAACAAAAAAGCCTCTTCCCGCAAAACGGAAAAAAGCTTTTCATTGGTTAACCAAAATCCACACAACATAGGATTATAACTCGGTTAACTACACATCCCGACAAGTCGGAACAAACAACACAACTAATCATTAGTGCCAAAAAAAGCTCCCCCGTTTAGAAGAGCTTCTTTGCAATTTTGCGGTCTGGACGAGACTCGAACGA
>CAXGBX010000371.1:0-2438 GCA_964008195.1 uncultured Flavobacteriaceae bacterium | reverse complement strand
ATCATTGGTATAGATACGGCAGATCTTGTGCGCAATATTCTGGTGTTTCTCCAGATTGGTTACAAACTGATGTTCTAATTCCTTGTCCACGAATCTTTGGTTAGCATTTAATAGGTAGTGAAAATACTGGCTATGTTACAAAAAACTTTAATTTAAAGTTAAGACAGGCCTCAATACTTCTATAAATAGTAAATTTGGCTAAAACCAACTTATTTTATGAATATTCCCAGAACTGATTTACCCAGAGTTGTAATTATAGGTGGTGGTTTTGCCGGAATGGCCCTCGCCAGAAAGATATTAAAAGAAGACATGCAAATGGTGTTGCTAGACAGGCATAACTACCATACATTTCAACCATTATTATATCAGGTTTCAACCTCTGGACTAGAACCAGATTCCATCGCGTATCCATTGCGTAAGATCACCCGTTCCAGTACCAAATGTTTCTTCCGGCTTGCAGAAGTACAATCTATTTCAGCTGAAACAAATACAGTACATACCAATATTGGAGAGATTATTTACGATTATCTGGTAATTGCTACAGGCTCTAAAACTAATTTCTTCGGAAATGAGAGTATAGAAAAGCATGGGATGTGGATGAAGACAGTGCCGCAAGCACTGAATATTAGAAGTCTTATTCTTGAAAATCTTGAACAGGCTACTATTACCGATGATCCTGAAAAAAGAAAAGCACTGCTAAATTTTGTTTTGGCAGGGGCAGGACCAACTGGCGTGGAACTTAGCGGAGCTATTGCCGAATTAAGAAATCATATTGTTCCCAAAGATTATCCAGATCTTGATCCCAATGAAATGAATATTCATCTATTGGAAGGTCTCGATAGGGTATTGCCTCCCATGAGTGAACATGCATCTAAGAAAGCACAGGAAATGCTTGAAGAGTTGGGAGTAAAAATCCACCTGAACACCATGGTAGAAAATTACGATGGACATTTGGTGAAAACAAATACAGACCTGGCGCTTAAGACGGAAACATTTATATGGTCTGCCGGGGTTACCGGTGCACCGGTTGAAGGTTTAAATGCTTCAGCCATAGTTGATAAAGCCAATAGGTATGAGGTGAATGCTTTTAATCAGGTAAATGGTTATGAGAATATATTTGCCATCGGGGATATAGCTTTAATGCAAACTGAAGAATTCCCTAAAGGGCATCCAATGGTTGCTCAACCCGCAATTCAGCAGGGAAATCATCTGGCGAAAAATATTAAACGATTAATACGAGGGGAGAAACTTGAAGCTTTTGAATACTTCGATAAAGGAACAATGGCTACCGTAGGAAGGAATAGGGCAGTTGTAGATCTTCATAAATGGAAATTTTCAGGATTTTTTGCCTGGTTTGTCTGGATGTTCGTACACTTGTGGTTTCTGGTAGGATTTAGAAATCGGTTTGTAACCTTTTTCAACTGGATTTACAACTATGTGAATTTTGATAAGGCGGCAAGGCTAATTATCAGGCCATTTAAAGGTCAGGAGGGAACCATAAATCTGGATAATGATAAAGTCTAAAAAATAGAGGCTGCCTAAAAAGTCGGAAAACGTCATACTGAATTTATTTCAGGATCTTAAGTAATTGAAAATCAAAATCACTCAGAAGCTGAAACGTCCAGCTTGACAAAATATGGACTTTTTACACAGCCTCTTTATTCTTACCTGTTCTTTCTAATTTCTTTATTATAACTATCTGCCAGCTCCGTTTTCTGGTTTTCTGTTAAAACTTTTCCAGCCATTTGGAAAACTTCATGTTCTTCTTCTTCTAAATGGTGGATTAATTGATGTTCCAGATCTTTTGCCAGTTTCAGCCAGTTGGAAGCATCCATCTCTGTATCTTCCATCTGTACTACAAGCTCATCCATTTCATGATGTTCGGCAACACTATGACGGGCTTTTTCCTGCGTCATGTCCTTTTTCATTAGAGGTACATAAAAATGACGCTCTTCAGCATCTTCATGGATTTTTAATTCATGTTTCAAATCTTCAAAGATTTTTTTTCTTTCTTCTGTTTTGCCTTCCGTTTTTATCAATTTATCAATGAGATCTCTTTGTATTTCGTGTTCCTGTCTTAAGGCTTCAAATATGGTCATTATCTAATTTTTTGGATTTGACTCCAAGTTATTCAATTTAATGTTAAAGAATATTTAATTTTAAGATAGAAAAGCCAAAATTGAGGAATTCAACAATTCAGGATAGAAAATTGACAATTCAGAAAATTGTATTTCTGAATAATAGAATTAAGCAACAGATTTGTAAAAGAATTAATTGAATATGGAACAGGTTTCTAAAATATTAAAAATTAGTCTTACGATATGTATTATACTGGTATTGGTAGAAGTAGTATTTGACAGCAAAACAACTTTTAGCTCATTAACTACAGTTGCGGGGACAGTGCATGAATTTAACATGCTTCCCTTTTACCCTATCGG
>CAXGBX010000370.1:0-2451 GCA_964008195.1 uncultured Flavobacteriaceae bacterium | reverse complement strand
ACTGGAGAATTATCAGGAGCTGTATGATGCCAACCAGCGTTTGATCTATCTGGGACAGAAAGTAAATGATCTTGGCGAGAAATATTTCAGCAATAAAAAGAAAAAAGAGCTTATTGGCGAATTCCTGAAATTGATCGAAATTGAAAATTCCAAGAGAAAAAAAGAAAGTCTGAAGGTACAGAAGCAAAAGAAAGCGAAAGAGAAACAACTAAAACAAGAGGTACAGAAGAAGATTGAACCCATCAGAGAAAAGAAAAAAGAAGCAAAAAAGAAAGAAGAACAAATTAAAAAACAGGAAGCCAACAAGCCAAAGGCTAAACTGAAAATTGGGGATCGTGTTCGGCTGGAAGATGGTAAAGCTGTTGGTTCTATTGATAGTATTGAAAAAGGAAAAGCAATTGTAAATTATGGTATTTTTACCACCTCGGTTGGCCTTGAGCAGCTTGAACTGGTACAATCAGCTAAAAAATAAGATATGAGTGATCTTCCAGAAAATAAAAAAATTGTGCTTTTTGACGGAGTATGCAATCTCTGTAACAATGCCATTCAGCGAATTATAAAGCATGATAAAAAGGATATTTTCAGGTTCGCATCTTTACAGAGTGACTTCGGAAAAAAACTTATAGAAGAAAGAGGTCTGGATCCGGAAGAATTAGATTCCATCATGCTAATAGAACCCGGCGTTGCTTATTACAGGAAATCTACTGCCGCCTTGGAAATCTCCAGAGATCTTTCAGGAGGATATTCACTGCTGAAAAACTTTCTATTTCTACCTGAAAACCTGAGAGATGGAATCTATGATTTTATAGCCAGTAATCGCTATAAGTGGTTCGGGAAGAAAGAACAATGCATGATCCCAACTCCTGAACTAAAATCTAAATTTCTGGATTAAAAATTTTCTAAAGCCAAACTCCCGGTGAGGGCGTCTAATTTATCTTTTCAGTTTCAGTAATAGTTTCTGTCTCTGGATGATAATCATCATCCCAATCTTTTACATTAGGTGGTCCCATCATATCCACAGATTTTGCAACTATTAGAGATACAGCTGCATCTCCGGTAACATTAACAGTAGTCCTGCACATATCCAGAGGTCTATCTACTGCGAAAATTAAGGCCAGTCCTGCTTCAGGAATTCCAGCCTGGGCTAATACAATCACCAACATCACCATTCCGGCACCTGGAACGGCTGCAGAACCAATAGAAGCAAGTGTAGCTGTGGCAATAATTCCCAGTTGCGCGCCTATTGAAAGATCCATTCCAAAAGCCTGAGCGATGAATACGGCGGCAACGGCCTGGTATAAACTTGTACCGTCCATGTTAATAGTAGCACCAATGGGTAATACAAAACTTGTCACTTCCTTATTTACACCCATATGTTCTTCCACCCTTTCCATGGTTACAGGAAGCGTGGCGGCACTGGAACTTGTAGAGAATGCCAGTAATTGAGCCGGCGCGATCCCATTAATAAAAAATGAAGGGGTGTTTTTTGTAAAAATCCATACTAAAAGAACATAAACTCCTATCATTAAAGCTAGTCCAATTAAAACGGTAAGTGCATAAAGTGCGAGTGCAGCAAAAAGATCGGCACTTGGAGATTCCACTACTAAAGCCGCGAGCAAGGCAAATACACCGTATGGTGCAGTTAGCATGATCAAATCTATCATTTTCAGGATTACCTCGTTGAAACCATCAAAGAAATCCTTGACAGGTTTCGCGGTTTTTTCCGGAATTAATATCAATCCTATTCCGAAGAAAATAGCAAAAAATATGACTTGTAGCATATTTCCATTATCTCCGGCAGCTCCAATTATGTTACTGGGAACTAAATCTTCCAAGGCTTGTAATGGCCCGGCATCTTTTTGTTTCTGGGCATCAGATATCCTAACATTTGCATCACCTTCGTAACTGGCAATAAGATCTGTTCTGGTATCATCGGAAATAGTTTTTCCCGGAGCAATCACATTTACCATAACCAAACCTATAGTTACTGCAATTACCGTGGTAACAATATAGGTAGCGATGGTACGCGTTCCCATTTTAGAGAGTTTAGAGATATCCTTAAGGTCTGATATTCCCTTTATTAGGGATGCTAAAATTAACGGCACTGCTATTAATTTGAGGGCATTGATAAAGATATTACCAAATGGTTTTATCCAGTCGCCAACAAAATCTGCCCCCCAACTAAAATTAGTGAGAATTAGAGCAAAAACGACCCCGGCCGCCATTCCTAATAAAATCTGCCAGTGCAGTGCAAGTTTTTTCATGTTATGATAGTTCTAAAAAATTAGATTTTCGAAGATTTATTTTGAAGATAGAAATCGGCAATAACCAATGCTGCCATTGCTTCTACTATTGGCACCGCTCTTGGAACTACACAGGGATCATGTCTTCCTTTTCCCTGCATTTCAACTTCTTCTCCCCTGGAATTAATAGTTTGTTGTTTTTGTATTA
>CAXGBX010000369.1:0-2484 GCA_964008195.1 uncultured Flavobacteriaceae bacterium | reverse complement strand
TTTTCTATTTACACAGTTTATGAGATAGTCCTGTTTCGTTTACTTTCATATCATATTTTTATACCTCAAATCCATATTTTTGTAAAAAAAACATACCTGAAGTGTAGAAAAGTGATACTAATTGTAAAAATTACAATCCTGGTGCCATCACGAAAAGCCTTCCAAATGGAAGGCTTTTTTGTTTTATAAGGTTTTATTGATCTCTGTTTAAGAGTGCTTTCTTAGACAAAAAATAATTAACTATTTGACATCAGTTCTATGCTTAATAAATCAGGTAATAACTTAATTCGAAGTTTCTGATTTTTTTCCCACCTTATAGTTTATATAATTCTTTTTCATCCACAGATATGCAAAACAATCCATTAAGGGTTTTATAAGTCTGTTTCTAAGACCAAACTTTGGTGTTCCTGCGATTCTTGGAAAATGTTTTATTGGGACTTGCTTTATTCGTCCTCCCTGTAGCATGATCATTGCTGGAAGAAATCTATGAAGTCCGCTAAACATTGGGATACGCTGAGCATAATCTGTCCTGATAATTTTAAGAGGGCAGCCGGTATCGTACATTCCATCATGCGTGAACCAGTTTCTAACCGTATTTGCTACTAAGGATGACAAATTCTTGATTCCGGAATCTTTCCGCTCATGACGATAACCGTTTACCAGCTCGTGATGATCAATTTCCTTCAGAAGTAATTCAAAATCAAAAGGATCTGTTTGTAAATCTGAATCTATATAACCCGTGAGATTGGTAGTGGAATAATCGAATCCAGCTTTTATCGCTGCACTAAGGCCACAATTCTCCTCAAAGCTGATATATTGAAACTCAGGATTACGTTCACAGATAGCGATCATTAATTCTTCAGAATTATCAGTAGATCCATCATTTACAAATAAAACCTTACATGCTATGCTGGCCATAGAAATGTACTCCCTCATCCTCTCTTCTACTCTTCTCAGGTTTTCCTCCTCATTATATAAGGGAACAATAATAGTAAGACTGTTAAGCATGTAGCAATATAAGTTTCTGCGAAAGTAGAGTTAAAAATAAGAAATGCCAATCAATTATGACGTCCAATGTTTTGATCTAGAATGTGCCATTGCAAAAAAAATTTCTTTTCACATTAATTTATAAGCCTTTCATAAAGAATTGTCAAAACCACAAATTTGGCGCTTATAACCCTTTAATCTTAGTAAATTAGGTGATTAGACAAGTTCGAACCGATTAATAAACCAACATTAATAGTCTATACTGACTATTTTTCAACAAAGTTTTCCAAGTAATGCAGGAAATACCTGATTTATCTGAGAAATCCATTGAGCAAATTTTAGCAATCCTTAAAAAAGAAAAGGAAATAAGCTGCAGTTTACCTGGCAAAGGTATTTTACATATTGAAAAAGAACTCCCTTACCTTGTAGTTTACAGGCGAAGACCGAATGATAAAGGTACAAGAAGGTTCGTAATAAATGAATCCTCATACATCGTCATTGGTACTGAAGATTTTCCCGGCTACAGAAAATTACTTTATAGAATTTCAGATCAGATTTCAGCTGAAATGAAATCTTACCTTCTATTCGAGATTTATTCCGGAGCGCCAGATTCTACTAAAATAAAAATTAAAGGTCCCGCAGAAAGATTACCATCTGCTTTAGATACATTAAAAGAAGAGTTTTTAAAGGTGAATTCTATTTTTACAGGTATCTATTTAGATACAGAGATTATAGACACCCCCAATAGACAAGCAGAAGGACAAGCTCCTTTAATGAAAGTAGAGGATGCTAAAAGTTGCGGAGCCGTTGTTGTAGGGCTTGAAATCCCACCTATTTACAGGGATGATAACAATAAATTGTATCCTGTCTTTTTCAGAAATTTTAAAGATTACCTGATAAAAGCCATACATAGGTCCTTTTTTGAATTTATTCGGGTGCAAACCTCCGGCGGAGTGGCTAGTTTTAATGCCCTCGGAAGAAAATATCTCAAGCAAATTGTTTTTGATATTGATAAGCAACTGGCAGATATAGAAAGATCTTATCAATTTCTATGGCTTGTTTCGCCTGCTAATATTCATGACATAAAGAAGGAATTTTTTGATAGTGATTATCAAAATGTAATAGACTATCATTATAGATTATTACCGGTTGACCCTGATGTATTAAAGAGAAAGCTCTATAATCTTAAAATTGAAGATATAGATGATCCTGCCATGTCTTTTTTATTCCGGGAAAAACGGGAAGAACTTGACATGCAAATAACCATGCTTAATGAGCGCGGTACACGTAATTTTATGTACGATAGTATTCGCCTTTATAAAGGAGTTGAAAAAAACCTTTGTGAAGAAGCTCGCAATATCCTGCATGAAGTTGAAGAGGAAAGTATACTGAATGATCAAGATCTTCTAGACTCCAAAGCTTTCAGTAGTTTGGCCAGAAAGGAATTTGATTATTATCATAAGCAAGATGAAAGATTCAAATGCAAGGTTCACATTA
>CAXGBX010000368.1:0-2494 GCA_964008195.1 uncultured Flavobacteriaceae bacterium | reverse complement strand
TGCTAATTGCGCTTGAGTCATATTGTTTTCAGCACGTAGTATTTTGAGCCTGTTTTTCATTTATACCGAGCATTTCCAATTAATACCGCCCCTAAGTAACTCAAACCAATAAGGATAATAAGGAATGAGATTTCGGCATCTTGTGAGATGACGTTGGTGGTATCCAACATCGAATAGCTAATTCCTCCAACCAATGCAACTCCAAGTGCAATTCCCATAGCATCCATCTGGATTTTTCTTTGAAGTTCATCTAGCGCCATTAGATACCTGATATTAGAGCGAATCATTCCTACTCCAGCGATCGTAGAGACAAAAATTGCAATAATCGTTGCTATTGTACTATAGTCCCAAATAAATTTCGACCCAAATGATACGATTGCTACGCTAATAGTCCAGATCCCGGTCCAGATAGCTAAATCTTTGATCTTAGCTTTTCGTAATTCACAATGATTTTTCTTTGTTTTCATAAGTAAAGTTAATTTGATTTATTGTAAAGTTTATTTTACAAATATAAAAATTTTTTTCATACATGTAAAGTTTTATTTACATATTTAGTTAATAAGTATAGATGATAGGCAATGAAATGATCTCTACATTATAAGATTTCTCAGAAACGCAAACTCCCAAATTTGCTATTTCTGTGCAGGTCTGTTTCCTTAAAATCACTTGATACCTCTACATGTCAAGGAGCCTTTAACACTCATTTGTCTTTTATTCACATCCTCGTATTATTAAGCCTCGTAAATCTCCTAAACACCTATAAACCAATTAAATTATGATTATGGAAAAATTCAATTTAAAAATTACTCATTTAAGGATGACCTTTTTGTTCGCCTTTCTGGTAGCATCATGTTCAGAGGATGACGATTTTATGCAGGAAGATGATATGCCGCAAATGGCTACCCGCGATGATGGGATGATGAAACCGGAGTTGATTGTGGAGGTTCTTGCGAACCCTCTAAAGTAGAAACTGGAAGAAGGGCTGAACTTTATATCACCAAAAATGAGAACGGAAAAATCGTCGGGGCTTTTTTTTTACATTCTCGCTAATAATTAGTTGTTACGGAATTTAATATTTCGCTAGACCTCTAAAAATGTTTCAATAATCCCAAAGACTTACCCCATTAGCTTCATTTAAAATAATATTTTTGTTCTGAACTCTAGGCTACGTTATTGATGGATATTACTATTGAGAATATTTTACTTATTGGTTCCTTACTTCTTTTTATTAGTATCCTGGCAGGTAAAACCTCTTACCGGTTTGGGGTTCCCACCTTACTTTTATTTCTGGCAGTAGGAATGCTTGCCGGTTCTGAAGGCCTTGGAGGAATTTATTTTGACGAGCCTGATATTGCTCAATTCATAGGAATTGTGGCGCTAAATTTTATTTTATTTTCCGGTGGACTGGATACACGCTGGAAGAGTATTCAACCCGTACTCTGGCAGGGAATAGCGCTTTCTACCCTGGGAGTACTTATAACAGCTTTATGTATCGGTGTTTTTGCCTGGCAGATCACCGACTTTTCTTTAATGGAAGGATTGCTTTTGGGTGCAATAATTTCTTCTACAGATGCTGCAGCGGTTTTTTCCATTCTAAGATCAAAAAATCTTGCATTACGCTCTAATTTGAGACCTACCCTGGAACTGGAAAGTGGAAGTAACGATCCCATGGCGTATTTCTTAACCATCGCTTTTTTGAGCCTGGTTATGAATCCTGAGGATTCTGTTTGGAGTATCGTCCCGGTCTTTTTTCAGCAAATATTAATTGGGGGCATCGCAGGTTTTGGATTTGGATACCTAAGTAAGCTCGTGATCAATAAAATCAGGCTGGGTTTTGAAGGCCTCTATCCGGTATTGGTGATATCACTCATGTTTATCACCTTTTCAGCTACAGATGCCATTGGAGGAAACGGATTCCTGGCTGTTTATTTATGTGGCGTTTATCTTGGTAACCAAAATCTGATACATAAGAACACGGTAATCAAGATGTTTGACGGTTTAGCCTGGCTCATGCAAATAGTATTATTCCTTACGCTTGGCCTACTCGTTTTTCCTTCCCAGGTAGTACCCGTTATAGGGATTGGGGTGGCTATAGCAGCCGTTCTTATATTTGTAGCAAGACCCATCGCTGTCTTACTCAGCTTGAGTTTCTTCAGAATGAAATTTAAGCGGAGGTTATATATCTCATGGGTTGGCCTAAGGGGTGCCGTTCCTATAGTTTTTGCTACCTATCCTTTAATTGCCGGAATAGAAAAAGCAAATTTGATTTTTAACATTGTTTTCTTTGTTTCCCTAACCTCCGTATTAATTCAGGGAACAAGCCTGGCAGCTGTTGCCCATTGGTTTAAGGTATCATTACCAAGTTCAGAAAAGAAATTATCACCGGTAGATAAGATTTTAATGGATGAGAGTAAATCTCATTTACAGGAGATTGAAATTCCCGAAAATAGTAGCGCCATAGGAAAACGAATTGTAGATCTTAAAATTCCAACCG
>CAXGBX010000367.1:0-2500 GCA_964008195.1 uncultured Flavobacteriaceae bacterium | reverse complement strand
TTAAAGTCTTACCAGAAAGATGTACTGGTAAAATGGCTGGAATATTCGAAGGAAGATAACGCAGAGCGTATTACAACACAACGATTGGATTCTATAGTAAAATCTGTTAAACGTGTACTTACAGATCTGGAATTTGCCAACAGGCAATTTCAGAATGAAGTAATTCAGAAGGAAAATGAATTATTGAACAATGACCTGATCCTGAACCAACAACTGCAAAGTCTGCTATCTGAACTTGAATTGAAGGAACGCGAAAATTCGGTAGAAAGAGCAGAAGTTTTTCAGAATATGCTGAATAAAACTTCCAACATCATCTTTCTGGGAGGATCTATCATATTGCTTATCATCCTTTATTTCATCATAAATATTGTTGGAGACATCACCCGGAGCCAGCGTTATAGGGTAGAGTTGGAAGAAGCCAAGGAATTTGCAGAATCCCTGCTGGCCAGCCGGGAACAATTCATGGCCGCCATTACCCACGACCTTCGTAGTCCTCTTACCACGGTGATGGGATATACAGACCTTATCCAGAAAACAAATCTGGACGAAAAGCAAAACCACTATCTCACCCAAATAAAAAAATCTTCGCAGTTTATCCTGAGACTGGTAAACGATCTGCTGGATCTTTCCAAACTGGAAGCGGGAAAAATGCTGGTGGAAAAACTTTCTTTTAATCCGAAAAAATTAATAGAAGATACCGTAAACAATATCATCCCGGCGGAAAAGAATAAAGATGTAAAGATCATTATTAAAGTTTCCAATAAAACCAATGTTCAAATTCAAAGTGATCCCTTCAGGATAAAACAAATTCTGGCCAATCTTATCTCCAATGCCTGGAAATTCACCGAAAAAGGAAGTATTCTCATCGCTGCAGAACTTCAGGAAAAAACCGGGGAAAATCATATACTGGAAATTAGGGTTAAAGATTCAGGAATCGGGATTTCCAAGGAAATGCAGGCTAATATCTTCGAGGAATTCTCTCAGGAAGATAGTAGTATCGAAAAAAGGTTTGGGGGCTCCGGCCTTGGTTTGGCAATTACCAAAAGACTTACCGAATTGTTAGACGGTGAAATAAAGGTTGAAAGCACTCAGGGTAAAGGAAGTGAATTTATCATTTCTATACCCGTGGTGAAACTCTCTGAAACCAGGGAAGAAGCAGAAAGAGAAGAAAACACCGAAGATACAGAGGACGATAAGCACTTCGTATCTAAAGGGATGCGGGCTTTGATCGTAGATGATGAACCCGGACAATTATCGCTTACCGTTGAAGTGGCAAAATCTATGGGTTTTGAAATTGAAACTGCTGAAAACGGCAAACAGGCACTTGAAAAACTTAAAAACTTCGATTTTGATATCGTTTTAACAGATATTCAAATGCCAATTGCTGATGGCTTTGAATTGATCATGGCAATCAGAAAAAATGAAAATTTCAGGGAAATTCCCGTAATCGCTCTATCTGGAAGAACAGATATCCCGATAAATATTTATAAGCAGGCTGGTTTTCAGAATAAACTTTTGAAACCCTATAAACCAAATGATCTAAAACAAAATATCTCAGAATTTCTTGATTTAAAACATGAAGAAACCGAAACACCAGAAGCCGTAGAAAACGGGAAGTTAAAATCTGAATATTATGACCTTAGTGATATCTATGAGTTTTCCGGTCATGATGACGATGCCATGCAAACTATCATGCAGGCATTTCTTGAGGGAGCAACCAGTAGCACCAAAGAACTTGAAGTGGCATTTCAGGAAAAAGATTCAGATAAAATGGGAAAACTAGCTCATAGAATGTTGCCCATGCTACGCCAGATGAAAGCAAACGAAGTAATTGCTATTCTTGTTAAAATGGAAGCCAGAGATGAAGTAAGTCCATCTGAATTTGCTTATTTCCAAAGAAAGATCAAGGAATTAATTACCAGCCTAGAAGACGCTATTACAGTTTAATACCGTATTGTTTCAGCTTATTGTAGAGGGTTTTTCTATCTATGGAAAGCATTCTCGCCGCTTTACTTTTATTCCCACCTGTTTTCTCAAGAGCATCTAGGATTAGTTGTTCCTCGTTCTTATTTTTAAATAGGCCATAATCATTATCATTTGAACGGGTAGAAGTCGCAATCTCATGAGGTAAAACTTTTAGCGGAATCAACTCAGTCTGGGTTAAAAGAACAGCTCTTTTCACCATATTTTTGAGCTCCCGCAAATTTCCCGGCCAGTTGTAATTCCTGAATGCATGGATAGCTTCATCGGTAAAGCCGAGAATATTTTTTTCAAGGTCTGCATTCGCCTCATCCAGAAACTGGTTCGCAAATAGCATTAAATCTTCCTTTCTTTCTCTCAAAGCAGGAACTTTAATGGAAAACTCATTCAATCTATGGTACAGATCTTCTCTAAATTCGCCCTCTTTCACTGCTACTGAAAGATCTTCATTCGTGGCCGTAACTACCCTGATATCCACTTCTATCTCGTTGTTACTTCCTACAGGTTTTATTCTTCGTTC
>CAXGBX010000366.1:0-2505 GCA_964008195.1 uncultured Flavobacteriaceae bacterium | reverse complement strand
GCCAGAAAAGGTAACCTTGATCCAAAGGTAGAAGCTGCTATGGAAATGGCGCAACGCCTGGATAAAAAAGGAATCCCAGTAATTCTCGCTGCCTGGTTTGCTCCCCGTTGGGCAATAATCGGAGAACCTTCAAGCGGATTAGATATGAATGGAAATCGGGGTAATTTGCTCAACCTTCAAAAAAAGGAGAAAATTTATAATTCTCTTACTTCCTATATTAAATATCTTAAGCAAGAATATGGTGTAGAGACGGTTATGTTCTCTTTTAATGAAGCCGATTTAGGCATTGATGTTCGCCAAACAGAGGAAGATCACAATGAAATGATTAAAGAATTGGGAGCCTATTTTCGGGAAAATGGACTGAAAACTGAATTTTTACTGGGAGACACTGCTGATGCCAATGGCTGGGATTTTACAACCACGGCTTCTACCGATCCTCAAAGCCGACCTTATATTGGTGGGGTTTCATTTCATTCCTGGCGTGGATGGACGGATGAGAACCTTCTAAGATGGTATGATATTTCAAACCGTGTAGATAAGCCACTCTTTATTGGGGAAGGGAGCATAGATGCTGGAGCATGGCGTTATCCTCAAATTTTGGAAGAACCTACCTATGCTTTAGATGAAATTGATGTCTATTTAAAGATATTAAACAAAGCCCAACCTTTAACAATACTACAATGGCAGCTTACCGCCGATTATTCACCGATGTCGGGCGGTGGTATTTTCGGGAATACTGAAGAAGAATTACATCCAACTCAAAGATTTTTTAATCTTCAGCAATTAGGTAATACGCCAAAAGGCCTTTACGCACTTCCTATCACCACTAGTAATGACGCTATAACTGCTGCTGCATACGGTGATAAGGAAAAAGGCATTTATGCTATTCACCTGGTAAATAAAGGTGCTACCCGAAAAGTAACAATAACAGGTTTACCTAAAGAAGTGAGCAAAATGAAGGTGTTCCTTACTAACAAAGAAAAATCAAACGAATTAATGGAAACATTATCGGTGCGAAATGGTTCGATTACATTGCAATTACAGGGAGCAGGATTTACAAGTTTGGTAACTGAGTAATTATATCTAAAAGTTTAAAGATTTCACATACCTATGAGCAGACTACTTCCTTTTCTTCTTTACTTCCATTTTGCGATAGTCCTTTGCAACGCACAGGGCTTTAAAAATCCCATTATTGAGGGGTTTCATCCAGATCCCAGTGTTTGTAAAGTCGGGGATGATTTTTATTTGGTAAATAGTAGTTTCGCCTATTTTCCAGGGGTACCAATTTTTCATAGTAAAGATTTAGTAAACTGGGAGCAAATAGGTCATTGCTTAACAAGGGAATCACAGCTTAATTTACAAAATGCAGGGATCTCAGAAGGTATATATGCTCCAACCATCCGTTACCATAAGGGTGTCTTCTATATGGTCTCTACAAATGTTTCCCATAAAGGTAATTTTTTAGTTTATACTGAAGACCCAAAAGGTGAATGGTCAGAACCAATATGGCTAGAACAAAAGGGAATAGACCCATCCCTCTTTTTCGAGGGGGGAAAATGCTATCTTACCGTAAATCCAGATAATCAAATATACCTCTCTGAAATAGATCCTAAAACAGGTGAGCAACTTTCAGAACCTATACCAATTTGGAGTGGTACCGGAGGAAGATATCCTGAAGCCCCTCATATCTATAAAAAGGACGATTGGTATTTCCTTTTATTATCGGAAGGAGGTACAGAATATGGACATACAGTAACCATAGCCCGCAGCAGAAATATTGAAGGACCATATGAACCTAATCCTAAAAATCCAATTTTAACCCATATCGGTGTAGAAACCCAAACAAGTCCAATTCAGGGGACCGGACACGGCGATTTTGTTCAGGCAGAGGACGGAAGTTGGTGGGTAGTTTTTCTGGGCTTCAGACCTCAATCAGGGAACCACCATATGCTAGGTAGGGAAACTTTTTTAGCTCCGGTATCTTGGAATAATGACAACTGGCCGGTAATTAATAAAAGTGGAACAGTTAGCCTTGATATGAACGTTCCAACTTTAGCATTACAACCATTTGAAGATTCAAAAGAGCCAGCAAATTTCACTCAAAAAGAACTCGGACATAAATGGAATTATATTAGAAACCCTATAAAGGAGAATTATAGTATCAACGCTAAGGAAGGATCTATAAACCTAAAAGTATCTCCCGTTTCGTTAAACGATAACGGCTCACCAACTTTAATTGCACGACGCCAGGAACACATTAATTTCACTTCTATTGTAAAGTTGAATTTATTAGATGCAAGGAAAAAAGATGAAGCAGGAATAACAGTTTTTATGGATCATAAATCACACTACGACCTTTTTCTTAGACAAAAAAATAATTCTAAACAACAGCTAGTGCTACGCTATATTTTGGGAGAATTAAATCATGAAAAAGTTATAACTGAGCTTTCTAACGAAGAAGTTATTTACCTAAATGTTGGAGGTAGCAATGATTATTATGATTTT
>CAXGBX010000365.1:0-2514 GCA_964008195.1 uncultured Flavobacteriaceae bacterium | reverse complement strand
TCTGTAGAGCGTGCTATTAAAGAAAAGAATGAGGAAGATGAGCGGCAAAACGAACTTGACGAGGCGAATGCAGATAGGAATTCAAATGATAAAAAGCTTCAACCGCATGATAAATAAGTTTTGATGAGATTTGTAAAAAATACATTTTTTGTTACCGTTATTCTTTGTTTCGGTGTAAAAGGCTTCTCTCAGGAGCAGCTTAGTAAACAGGAAGCTATATCTCAAATGCTGGAGAATAATTTTGGTATTAAACTGGCTAAAAATGAGGTAGAAATTGCTGATAATAACCAAAGCATTTTAAATTCAGGCTATCTCCCTACAGTTACCGGTGTTGCTGGTGCACAATATGAAGAGGCAGACGACTTAAGGGAATTCCCAGATGACGGCGATCTTGATGAACCCAGGCCTGATGTGGTAATTGAAGATGCCGAAACACAGCGGTACAATGCATCCGTAAATGTAGATTACCTTCTTTTCGATGGCTTAGGGCGTTATTATAATTATAAGCAATTAAAAGAACAGTACAATCTGTCTGAGCTGCAAGCCAGGGAAACCATTGAGAACACCATTTTGCAATTGTTTACGGTATATTTTGATGTAGCACGAATTACTGAAAATTTAGATGTTCTAAAGCAGGCACTTCAAATTTCACGGGACCGGATGACCAGGGCACAGTATCAGTTTGAATTTGGACAAAATACGAAACTGGAGGTTTTACAGGCAGAGGTTGATGTGGTAACAGATTCTATAAACGTATTGAACTCCCGGCAAGATCTTGAAAATGCCAAGCGTGATCTTAATGTGGTTCTGAACCGGGAACTTCAAACCAGCTTTGTAGTAGATACTCTGGTAGATTTTCAAAATGAACTTGTTTTAGAGAGTTTTGTAGAAAAGGCTGAAGAGAACAATGTAGTCTTATTACAGGCCGACAAACAGGTTAGGATAAGTGATTATAATATTAAGGCTACCCGTGCATTGCTATTGCCATCTATTGGACTCACCGGAAATTATGGCTGGAACAGAGTAAATAGTCCGGCATCTGCGTTTTTTCCAGGTTCTATTTCACGTGGTAAAAGTCTAACCTTAGGAGCCAACTTAACATGGAACCTTTTTGATGGAGGCCGAAATATTACCGGACTTAAAAATGCCAAAATTTTAAAGGATTCCGAAGAAATTAGAAGGGAACAATTTGAACTTCAAATCAAGCGGGATATTGCCAATGCCCTCGGTAATTATGAAAATCTTTTAACTATCTACCACATACGTGAACAGAATGTGGAGACCAATGAGAATAATCTCGAGAGGTCACAGGAGAGATTGAAATTAGGTCAAATCACTTCCATTGAATTCAGGCAGGCACAAGTGAACCTTATTAATGCAGAAACCAGCAAAAACCTGGCAAAATACGATGCCAAGCTTGCTGAGCTGGAACTGCTTCGCCTTACCGGGCAATTGCTAAATACAGAACTATAAAAATGTACGAACACTTTTTTCAATGTCCGTATTGCTGGGAAGAGATTTCGGTTCTTCTAGATCCTTCGGTTAGTCGGCAAACATATATTGAAGATTGTGAAGTGTGCTGTAGACCCATTGAATTTCATGTTTCTTTTCAGGAAAGGGAACTGGTAGAATTTCAGGCATCAGATATAGAGCAATAACTGTTTGAAAAACTTTTCTATAGTTTTTTTGCTAACTTAACTCAAAATAAAAGCAATATGCTCTCTACTTTCCAGTTTGCCGACCATGTAGTGGGAATTATAGTCAATTCAGATGTAACCGAAGAAATAATTAGATCGATCAATGACAGGATTGAGGAAAAACTGGAAAACCATCAAAAAATAAACTTATTTATCGCAATAAAATCGGGTCAGGAAATTACATTCAATGCGTTTTTGAAAGATATATCTTTTAAAAGTAAACACTTACACGATTTCTCTAAATTAGCTATTGTGACAGATTTGGACTGGTTTAAAACCTATACAAAATTTAAGGATTTGGTTATGGATGGTGAAATAAAATCATTCGGTACAAAAGAACGTATAGAAGCAATAAATTGGATATCACAATAATGGAATCAAGTTTTGAATTATCAGATAAAGTCGTAGGTATTATTTTTAAATCTAAAATTGAAAAAGAAGATATAAACAAGCTTCATGATATTTTAAGGGAACGAATTGAAAAATATGGTGAAGTTAGCCTATTTTTGGAAGATCAGTTTGGAGATAGCATGTCGCTCAAAGCCCTTTTTTCAGATTTGGCTTTTGAATTTACAAACAGTACGCAGATTAAAAAAATTGCCATCGTTTCTGATGAAAAATGGTTAGAAATTGTATTTGGTTTTAAAGATATTATCACAGGTACAGATGTTGAGTGGTTCGATAAACAAAACCGCATGGAAGCGATGAATTGGGTGATGGAATAATTTTCAAAAAAAGTTTGGTGTAATTAAAAAAGGGACTTATATTTGCCGTCCAATATCGCGGGATAGAGCAGTAGGTAGCTCGTCGGGCTCAT
>CAXGBX010000364.1:0-2525 GCA_964008195.1 uncultured Flavobacteriaceae bacterium | reverse complement strand
TTTTCTGATGCCATTGGATATATTGATCAATTACCCTTCGTTAATCCAAGTTACGAGGTTAAGTATCCAGGCTGGCGTATGAGTACCGATATGGGTGGAATTAAAGGTCAATCTGCGTTAAAATTCTATAAAGATTTTCATGAAATTTCAAATTTTGGTTATTTATTGAATTGTATGGCGAAAGTGGGTCAGCAAAACGGCCTTTTTTGCTATACCAATCCTAACCTGATAAAGAATGGCCACAATAATATTAAGCTGACTTATAAAGCATCAGACATAGAACTTTTTCAGTTCGTTTATCAGCATTATAAAACAATTTGGGTGTTTATTTTATTTTTTTGTTTTTTGAAATATGAGTCAAAATTTCCCTTTTTCGCGCTGCTGAAAAGTTTTTTCCATATTAAATATTTTAAGAAAGAAATTGATTTGTCCGGAATCACTATAGATTCTGCAAAGTCTTTTAAAGAAGATAAAAGCGTAGATGTTATTATTCCTACCATGGGCCGGGCTCAGTATCTTAAGCAGGTTTTAACAGATCTTGCCCAACAAACTCATTTACCACAAAAAGTGATCGTCGTAGAACAAAATCCCATGCCCGATTCAGAAACTCAACTGGAATATATTGAGGCTGAAGAATGGCCTTTTGAAATTGTACATTATTTTACGCATAAAACCGGCGCCTGTATGGCGAGGAATATGGCATTGGATCGGGTAACCTCCAAATGGGTGTTTCTAGCTGACGATGATATAAGGATTTCGAAAAATGTAATTGAGAATGCATTATCTGAGATATTTAGAATTGGATCTTTAGCTCTTAATATCAATTGTGTTCAGAAAAAAGAGGAAACAACTTTTACAAAAATGAAACAGTGGGGCGCATTTGGCTCAGGAACTACTATTTTAAATTCAAAGCTTGCACAATCATGTAAATTTGACGAAGCTTTAGAATACGGTTATGGTGAAGATACAGATTTTGGCTTACAATTAAGGGCGCGGGGAGTTGATGTAATCTACCATCCGGAAATTAAAATCACCCATCTAAAAGCTGATCGTGGCGGATTTAGATCTGTTATCAAATTAGCCTGGGAAGATGAGCCAGAACTTCCCAAGCCTTCGCCTACCATGATGTTTTTAATAAAAAAACATTATTCCGAAGAAATGATCAAAGGATATAAAGTGGCATTATTCCTTAAATTCTACAGGCGCCAAAGTATAAATAACCCATTTACCTACATAAGAACTATGAGAAGAAGATGGCAATTGAGCGAACATTGGGCAGAAAAGCTGGAAACCTTGGCACTTAATCAGGATGATTGAATTATTTTAAAAAAATTATCAGAGATTCAAATGAACTTTAGCCTCATTATATGTACATACCAGCGTGCTGCCTCATTAATACGGCTGATGGATTCTGTATTAATGCAAAGAAGTTATCCCAATGAAGTCCTGGTGATTGATGGGTCAAGTGATTACAGCACCCGCGATATGCTGGATGCTAAAAAGTATCCTGGACTCTGTTATTATAAAGTGACTGAAAATAATAGAGGCTTAACAAAACAACGAAATTTTGGATTGGAAAAAGTTAGCCCCGAGACAGAAATTGTTTGTTTTTTAGATGATGATATTGTTTTAGATCCTTGCTATTTTGAAAACCTGCTGGAAACCTATCAATCCCGGCCTAATGCAGTAGGTGTTGGGGGCAGTATAGTTTCTGAAAACACCTGGAGACTGGCAAAAAATGAAATTCCTGATTTCAGTGAATATATGATGGAAGGTTATATAAGAAAATTAGGAAGCAGAAATGTATTACGAAAAAAACTAGGTTTGTTGAGTGAGGAAAGACCCGGGATCATGCCGCGGTTTTCCCACGGATTCTCCATAGGCTTTCTTCCTCCTACAGGTAAGACCTATGCGGTGGAATTTTTTATGGGTGGCGTGGCTTCTTACAGAATTTCACTCTTCAAAAAGATTAAATTTTCAGAATATTTTATAGGTTATGGTTTGTATGAAGACATGGATTTTTGTTTGCGAGCCTCAAAGATCGGGCAGTTGTATGTAAATACGGCAGCCAAGTGTGAACATTTGCACGAGGAAGCCGGCAGGCCAGACCGCTTTAAATATGGTAAAATGGTAGTGCAAAATGGCTGGATCGTCTGGAAGGAGAAATATCCGAATCCTGATGTTGAAAGCATTTTAAAATGGAATACTATAACTTTACTGCTGGCAATCATACGTATCAAGAATGCGTTTGGAGATAATGAAAAAGGAGCATTGCAAGATGCTATGGGCAGGTTTGCAGCCTGGTTTAAACTGGGGATCAGGAAGCCGGTAAAGATAGACTGAAAATGAAAGAAAGGGACGGGAAGAATATAGCTACTGAAAAGAATGAAAATCTGGTTAATGAACGCCAGAAGGAATTCTACACTAATTTTAAAAAAAATAAGGCCACAAAAATCTGGTATGCCCTTAGAAACAGTCTTTTGCGCGATATGAGAAAAAATATCGGGATAGAGGCTCAGGTATAT
>CAXGBX010000363.1:0-2546 GCA_964008195.1 uncultured Flavobacteriaceae bacterium | reverse complement strand
TATTCTTATTGAATTTAACCAGGGAATCCTGGCTCGTTACCAGTGGCTGATCAATATTCATCCTCGCAACGTTCATATATAAAAATTGATACTGATCGTTAAATTCGAGATCTGCCGCATGAAACCATCTAATTCCAATAATATCACTCAAATTGCCAATGAGCTTCATCTTTGGATAATATTCATCTACATAATCTATCATGAGCGAAACCAGAATTGCATCGGTCACCCATTTTTCTGATCGCGGATTGATGAAAATTGTGTTGTCCAGGTAGTTACTCGTAATGGTTTTGAATAATTTAATGTCATATTGAAAACCATCAGGAAAAGGTCTGATAAAACTCGGAAGTTGATTTAGCCCATAGATGGGACTATTTAAATAATCTTCTTGCGTAATGAAAATATTCTTATGTGGATACTCTCCAAGTCTTTTATCAAGAAAACCAATCGTTCTCTCAAGAAGATTGTTCTTTGTTTCAAACTGTATATCTTCATCTTTTATATTTGTGATTATCTGATTGGTATTAGCTTTTATAGATTCAAAGATAAAAGACCTGGTCAGGTACATCTTACTATCTACACGTTGATTTCCCGAGAACGTGATATTTTTGTAAGCCTGGTGGGTTTGTGTCCGCAATAAATTGAGACTGGAAGCTGCATAAAATTCCGTAGGGACATCAATAGAGATATTCACGGTATGCGGTTTCACGTATTGTAAACCAAGATCTTTATGGCTATATAATTTCCAGCCATTATCCAGTGGCGCTGGCACCATATACCAGTACCTTAATTTATAATTTCCCTCGGCATCCCTTCCGTAGCGGGTAAACTTATCGTCTGGTACTTTTACTTGGTACTTTAAATGCAGATTTATTGAATCCCCGGGAGCCAGGGGTTTATCCAGCTGAATCCTAACCAGATCCACCACATTGCCCGGCCTGTCCCATTCAAGTTGAGAACCGTATTTTTCTTCGATATTATTTATAGTAGTATAGCCACGTTCCTGATCTTTCGCAAAATGAAAACGTCTTGCAAAATCTTCAGCAAACCTTTTGCCCAAAGGGGAGGTTTTAGAGCTGAAAGCATTGTTCCAGTCATTAAGATATATACTTTCCAGCTCCCTTTCTTCCGTATTAACGAAGATTATTTCCTGATCTATTTCTATAGTATGAATGCTATCAATTAGACGTGCATTCACATTGATGACATTCTGCGCAGAAAGCCACCCTGAGAAAATGAAAAATATCAGGAATAATAAAAGGTTCTTCAACTAGCAATAGTTTTAGTACTGATAAGCAATCAGGCCTAAATATAATCAAAGTTTAAAACCTTCAAAGCGCCTATTAACTAGAAATTAGGACTAAGGTTGTATTCATCATAGAATTGATCCAGAATTTCTATTACCTCATCTTCTGTATCTACTACCTGAACTAGGTCTATATCTGCTGCACTGATGTTGTTGAAGCTATCCAGCAAAGTTGTTTTAATCCAGTCTACCAGGCCACCCCAAAATTCACTACCTACAAGGATTATCGGGAATTTATCAATTTTATGGGTTTGAATAAGTGTGATCGCTTCAAAAAGTTCATCCAGAGTTCCAAATCCGCCCGGCATTACCACAAATCCCTGAGAGTACTTCACAAACATTACTTTACGAACAAAGAAGTAATCAAAATCAAGACTTTTATCATTATCAATGTAAGGATTGTCATGCTGTTCAAATGGTAAATCAATATTCAGGCCTACGGAAGTTCCTCCAGCCAGGTGAGCACCTTTGTTTCCAGCTTCCATGATCCCGGGACCACCTCCGGTAATTACTCCATAACCATGATCTACTATCTTTTTGGCAACTTTTTCAGCCAATTTGTAATATTTCATATCGGGCTTGGTCCTGGCTGAACCAAATATTGATACGCATGGGCCAATCTGACTTAATTTTTCATATCCGTTTACAAATTCACCCATTATCTTGAAAATAGCCCAGGAATCATTGGTTTTTATCTCGTTCCAGGCTTTATTTTGATTTTGCGTCTTCATCATTTGTTCTAATTAATTTAATTCCTTCTTAAGGAATTTCGCTGTATAGCTTTTCTTGTCTTTAATAATCTCTTCCGGAGTGCCAGTGGCTACAACTTCTCCGCCACCTTTTCCGCCTTCGTATCCTATATCAATAATATGATCTGCCATTTTTATGACATCCATATTATGTTCAATAATCAAAACGGTATTTCCTTTATCGGTAAGGGTATTGAGAACATCCATAAGCACCCTGATATCTTCAAAATGTAAACCTGTGGTTGGTTCGTCCAATATATAGAAAGTATTTCCGGTATCTCTTTTAGAAAGTTCAGTGGCAAGTTTAATCCTTTGCGCCTCTCCTCCTGAAAGAGTAGTAGATTGTTGTCCCAGGCTAATATAACCAAGACCTACATCCTGGATCGTTTTGAGTTTCCTATATATCTTCGGAATATTTTCAAAGAAAGGAGTTGCCTCGTCTATGGTCATTTCCAGAATCTCTGCAATAGATTTTCCTTTATATCGAATTT
>CAXGBX010000362.1:0-2551 GCA_964008195.1 uncultured Flavobacteriaceae bacterium | reverse complement strand
TCAAATGAATTGAAAACTTTTTTGAAGGAACAGCATACGGTAGCGCCAGATGATGATCGTGCCGTTCAGGTGAACAATACCCTGGAAAACGCCAAAAGATTTTATACGCTTATGGATATGATCAAATACTTCTTCTGGGGAGTTGGGATTTGTACCATTATCGCCGGTGTGGTAGGGGTAAGTAATATTATGCTCATCATCGTAAAAGAAAGAACCAAAGAGATTGGAATCCGCAAGGCACTGGGTGCCGAGCCACTTTCGATAATAGGAATGATTCTTCATGAATCTATATTTGTAACCGCGATCGCAGGCTTTATCGGGTTAATTTTTAGCCTGGCTCTACTGGAGTTTATAGGGCCGATGATAGAAACGCAATATATCTATAATCCAACCGTGAATTTTCAGGTTGCAATAACCACGGTCTTTATTTTGATTATCGCGGGTGCACTCGCCGGATTTTTCCCGGCCTGGAGAGCTGCCAGAATAAAACCAATTGTAGCATTAAGGGACGAATAATATGTTTAGCAGAGACCGTTGGGACGAAATTATAGAAGCACTTACTGCAAATTGGTTTAGAACCTTGCTAACGGCCTTTGGGGTATTGTGGGGTATCTTTATCCTGGTAATTCTTCTTGCAGCTGGTAAAGGCCTGGAAAATGGTGTAAAACAAGGTTTTGGGGGAATAGCAACCAATTCCATGTTTATGTGGACTCAGCCTGTATCAAAACCATACAAAGGGCTTCCAAAAGGTAGAAGGTTCAATTACCGGATTAGTGATGTGGAAGCACTAGATCAAGCCATACCAGAACTTAGGTTTATTTCACCTCGTAATCAATTGGGTGGTTTCGGTGGAAATAATAATGTAGTGCGAGGTTTAAATTCGGGTGCTTTCAATGTTTATGGTGATTATCCGGAAATTATCCAGCAGGAACCAATGGATATTACTTCCGGTAGGTTTATAAATCATTCAGACCTTCAGGATAAAAGAAAAGTAGCTGTGATTGGTGATGGCGTACGCAATGCTTTGTATGAAAGAAACGAGGAGGTTATTGGCTCCTATATAAAAATTAGCGGGGTGAATTTCATGGTCGTTGGCACCTATAAAAAGAAAGGGAACGGAGGTGGTAATTCTGAGGAAGCCCAGAAAGAAATCTATGTTCCGTTTACAGCTTTTTCCCAGGCCTTTAACATGGGAGATCGTGTTGGCTGGATGGCCATAACCGCTAAAGATGGCTATTCTATTACCAATTTAAAGACTGAGATTTTTGACATTATGAAGTCAAGGCATACCATTCATCCGGAAGACGATAGGGCGATTGGTAATTTTGATCTTTATGAAGAATATAGCAAGGTAAATGGATTGTTTGTAGCGCTAAAAGCAGTTGCCTATTTCGTGGGTGTTCTGGTATTGCTTTCAGGAATTATTGGTATTAGTAATATTATGCTCATCGTGGTAAAAGAAAGGACTAATGAGATTGGTGTACGTAGGGCTTTGGGTGCAACACCCTGGATGATTCGTGGCCAGATCTTAATGGAATCAGTATTTCTTACAATTATATCAGGAATGGCTGGAATTATATTAGCTACGGGCGTAATATGGCTGGTAAATTTACAGCTTGATGGGACAGATACTTCAGAAACCATGTTCGCCAATCCTTCTGTGAACCTGGGAGTGGTAATGGTAGCATTAAGTATTTTGATTATTTCAGGATTACTGGCAGGAATGATCCCTGCCCAGCATGCCATCAAAGTGAAACCTGTGGACGCCTTAAGGACAGAATAAATTAAAAGTTTTAATACAATCAAAAAATGAAAAAAGCAGTAACCATCGGAATTCTTGTATTCATTGCAGTGACCTTTGTAGGGGCCCTGTACTATTTGTACCAGAAGAATCAGGAGGATCCAACAGTTTATGAAACTGAAACTCCCAGTGAACAAACCATTGTAAAGAAAACGGTGGCCACGGGCAAAATCGTTCCAAAGGAAGAAGTTCTCATCAAACCCAATATTTCAGGAATCATAGATGAAATTTATATTGAAGCGGGAGACCGGATTAAAGCCGGCGATCTTATCGCCAAGATCAGGGTAATCCCAAACGTATCCTCTCTTCAAAGTGCCAAGGATAATGTTGCTACGGCAAGGATTAACCTGGATAATGAAAGGAAAAGCTTTGAGCGACAGAAAGAACTGTATGATAAGGGAGTGATTTCAACCAACGATTTTGATGCTGCCGAAGTCAGTTTTAAAAGAGCTGAGCAAAATTTTAAATCTGCGCAACAGAATTATGAAATCGTGCGTACAGGTACTACCAGCGGAATTGGTAGCGCTGCAAATACACTTATTCGGTCTACCGTTGAAGGGATGGTATTGGATGTTCCGGTAAAAACAGGAAACCAGGTAATTGAAAGCAACAATTTTAATGACGGTACTACCATCGCTACGCTTGCAGACGTAAATGAAATGATCTTTGAAGGGAAAGTTGATGAAAGTGAAGTAGGGAAAATCAAGGAAAATTTACCTTTGGAAGTAACTGTAGGTGCTATTGAAAATA
>CAXGBX010000361.1:0-2554 GCA_964008195.1 uncultured Flavobacteriaceae bacterium | reverse complement strand
GGATGAGGAATGGTTTGAATTCTATGAGGTAAATGTGATGAGCGGGGTTAGACTATCCCGTGCATTTTTACCGAAAATGCTTAAACAGGATTGGGGACGAATTATCTTTATCTCCAGCGAAAGTGCTTTAAATATTCCGGTGGAAATGATTCACTATGGAATGACCAAAACAGCGCAACTGGCCATTTCCAGAGGGCTTGCTGAAATGACTAAGGGTACCAATGTTACCGTAAATAGTGTGCTCCCGGGACCTACATTTTCAGACGGGGTGCAGGAGATGATAGATGCTGAAAATAATAATGAGAAGGAAAAAGCAGAAGAGGAATTTTTTGATGAGATGAGACCAACTTCATTAATTCAGCGTTTTGCAGATCCTCAGGAAGTAGCGAATATGATAGCCTATGTAGCCAGTCCGTTATCTTCTGCAACTAATGGAGCTTCCTTACGTGTTGAAGGGGGAGTAGTAAAAACAATTTAAGAAATTATGGGAATTGAAGAATTTGATGTCTTTGTAATAGGGACAGGAACAGCAGGTAAAAGTGTTGCTAAAGAATGTGTGGAAGAAGGCTTGAGAGTAGCAATAGCCGATAATCGTGAATATGGAGGCACTTGTGCCAACCGTGGCTGTGACCCGAAAAAGGTATTGGTAGGATTAACTGAAATCCTGGATAGGGCTGAAAAAATGAAGGGATATGGAATTACCAAATTGCCTGAATTTAGCTGGAAAGATTTGATGCAATTCAAGAAAACCTTTACTGTTGCTGTTCCTGCAGCTACAGAAAAGGATATGGAAGCACTGGGGATCAAGATGTATCATCAATCTCCAAAGTTTTTAGATGAGAATACCCTGTCTGTAGAAGGTAAAACGGTAAAAGCAAAAAAAATCATTATCGCAACCGGGAATAAGGCGCTGGAATTGCCAATACCCGGTAGAGATTTGCCAATTATTAGTGATGATTTCCTGGAATTGGAAGAACTCCCTGAAAGTATAATTTTTATTGGTGCCGGATATATTGGGATGGAATTTGCCCACATTGCTGCCAGATGTGGTGTTGAGGTGACCATGATAGATGCTGAACCCAGAGCCCTGGGTAATTTTGATGAAGATATGGTAATTCACTTGCAAAAGGCTTCCAAAGAGATAGGAATCAAGTTTGTATTCAATGCAAAAGTAACTGAAGTAGAAAAATTACAAACCAACTTCAGAGTGAGTGCAGATCAAAACGGGAAAAATATTGAGCTGAAAGCAAAACTTGTTGTGAACGCTGCCGGCAGGGTTCCTTCAATCGATGAACTTGATCTGGAAAAAGGAAATGTTGAATTCTCTAAAAAAGGAATTACCGTAAATGAACATTTGCAAAGTCCTACTAATAAGAATGTGTATGCCTGCGGGGATGTTTCGGCTAGTGAAGGTTTACCACTAACGCCCTTGTCTTCTCAGGAAGCAAGAATAGTGGCAGGAAATATACTGGACAAGGATCGTGACAAAACTGTTGACTATCCTCCACAACCTTCGGTAGTATTCACTTTACCTAACCTGGCTTCAGTAGGTTTAAATGAAAAAGAAGCGAAAGAAAAAGGATATGATTTCAAGCTAGAACAAAAACTTGTTCCCGAATGGTTTAATGCCAAAAGGATCAATGACGATTTTTATGCTTACAAAACTTTAGTAGATAAAGAAACCGGGTTAGTACTTGGAGCTCATCTTATTGGTCCTGACGCAGGTGAAATGATCAATATGTTTGTAATGGCTATGTGTGGTAAATTACCCTGTGAAACCTTAAAAGGAATGATATTTTCTTACCCTAGCTGGGGAAGCGATATCAAAGCGATGATTTAAAAAATTCAAGATTTAGAATTCAAAATTCAAGAATTTTTTTCTGGAAAATTAAAATTATAGCATTAGTGTTTCCCTTAGGCCTTACCTAGCATTTTATACATGGGATTGGTTTTCCTGTTTACATAGCCATGGTAGGCAATATTGAGAAATATAAGAATGGATCCTGCCAATGCTGTTTGTGCAATTAATTCTTCGGTTCCCTGATGTCTAATGTAGATAGCTACAAGAGCCCAAACCCCCACAGCTGCAAATTCCCGCATATTTCGGAGATAGATCATTAGAAGATTAATAATTACAGCCACACCAATCATAATTACCGTCCATTCGGCTTCAGAAAAAACTGCTCCGTCCCATCCAATTTCGGTTAACCAGGCCGCCATATTGGCGATACTGGCTACGGCGATCCAGCCGGAATATATACAAATGGGCCACCAGTAGAAGGCGATCACCTTAAATGGAGCATCCCAGATTTCCATATCATTATTTATGATCAGCTTTAAAAGCTTGGCTAGCACAAGGAACATTAAAACTACCGACATTCCCGTAAATTCATATAACCAGGCAACTACCCAGAGACCAGTGCCCAGATTTGCTACAATAAACCAAACAGAAGTATTCTTGATAAATTTGGTATGTTTCCCGCGGGTAAAAGCCTGATAGATCATATAGCCGGATGAGACGAGGAGACTTAGGAAAATAAGGCCCCAGATAGAA
>CAXGBX010000360.1:0-2556 GCA_964008195.1 uncultured Flavobacteriaceae bacterium | reverse complement strand
ATTATACCAAACCTCAAAAACTGGTAAATACTACCAAGACTGTTGTGAGATTGGGATTGGTGCAATGGCAGATGCGTCTTTTTAAAGATTATGATGCCCTGGTTGCCCAGATTGAATTTTTTGTGGATGCGGTAAGTAATTACCAGAGTGATTTCATTCTTTTTCCTGAACTTTTCAATGCGCCACTTATGGCCCAGTTCAATCATTTGTCTGAACCTGAAGCAATACGCGGACTTTCAGATTACACCGAGCGCTTGCTGGAAACTTTCAGGGAATTTGCTATAAACTATAATATCAATATTATAACGGGGAGTATGCCGCTTCCGGTAGGTGAACACATGTATAATGTAGGTTATTTATGCCGAAGGGATGGGAGTTACGAGCGTTATGAGAAATTGCATATCACCCCGGCAGAGGAAAGTGCCTGGGGAATGAAGGGCGGTAATAAACTGGAAACTTTTGATACCGATTGTGGAAAGATTGGAGTTTTGATCTGCTACGATGTAGAGTTCCCTGAAGCTTCAAGACTTTTAGCAGAGGAAGGAATGAACATTCTTTTTGTACCCTTTATGACCGATACTCAGAATGGCTATTCTCGTGTTAAGATCTGTGCGCAATCCAGGGCGGTAGAAAATGAGTGTTATGTCGCCATTGCAGGTTCAGTAGGGAATTTGCCGAAGGTTGATAATATGGATATCCAGTATGCCCAGAGTGCAGTGCTCACTCCTTCAGATTTTGCGTTTCCGGTAAATGGAATAAAAGCTGAAGCTACCCCTAATACTGAAAGTACTTTATTAGTAGATGTAGACCTGGATCTTTTAAAAGAACTTCATAACTTCGGAAGTGTAAGAAATATGAAAGATCGTAGAAAGGATCTTTATTCTTTAAAGAAGAAAAAATAAGATTGTCATCTCGACCAAAGGGAGAGATCTCTAAGAAGTTAAGATCATGTTATAAGATTTCTCAGTCGCTTTGCTCCTTCGAAATGGCAGGGGGCATCTATGATTTGTCATTCCGACGTAGGAGGAATCTCCTTTTTGATGAATTCTGATTGAGAAGATTCTTCGCTTCACTGTGTTGCGCTCTGAATCACATACTATTGTTATATTCGGATGAAATCAGGAATTTCTTTTAGATCTTCATCTTTTACTGCATAGAAATATAGTTAAGCAAGAGATTTCTCAGTCGCTTTGCTCCTTGGAAATGGCAGGGGGCATCTATGATTTGTCATTCCGACGCAGGAGGAATCTGCTTTTTGATGAATTCTGATTGAGAAGATTCTTCACTTCACTGCGTTGCGTTCTGAATGACATAAATTTTGTTAGTCAATTAGACCGAGGGGGAAGAAATCTATTTCAGGTGAAACTACTATTACTTCATACATCCTCATTCTTACTTCTACCATTTTTTACTATTTCGACCAAAGAGAGAAATCTCATTCTATACTTCTTTCAAAAGTTCAGCCTATTCGATTAGTAATAAAAATAATAATTAGTGAAAATTCACTAAACAGCTTTTCCAGTTATGGAAATCTAATTTTATCTGCCTAATCCTAAAATTTTGGAAAAAACAGTCCTATTTCAAATAGCGATGTTAAACAATTGATATTTCGCCGGAGATCCTCTGAAAAAATTTCAGCTATCGTAATTAAAAATTATATAAAACACTAATAATCAGATGGTTGATTAAAATTGAATATCATTGAAAGTAATTTAAGATTCCTTTACTACAGATCACTGCTGCTCCAAGACATTAATTTTAATAATTAGTTAAGTAGAAAACAGCAATGAATAACAAATATAGTAGTACAATAACACAAAGCGATTCCCAACCTGCCTCACAGGCGATGCTTCACGCTATTGGATTAAGCAAAGAAGATCTTAAAAAGCCTTTTGTAGGTATAGGAAGTACCGGTTATGAAGGGAATCCCTGTAATATGCATTTAAATGATCTTGCTAAAGAGGTGAAAAAAGGAACTCAAAAAGCAGGATTAAACGGACTTATTTTTAACACTATCGGGGTTAGTGATGGAATTTCCATGGGAACCCCGGGAATGCGTTTCTCACTGCCTTCGAGAGATCTTATTGCAGACTCTATGGAAACTGTGGTAGGAGGAATGTCTTATGATGGTTTGGTAACGGTTGTTGGTTGTGATAAAAATATGCCAGGAGCCCTAATGGCAATGTTAAGGCTGAACAGACCTTCTGTTTTGGTCTATGGCGGAACGATTGCTTCCGGTTGCCATAATGGTAAAAAACTGGATGTAGTTTCTGCTTTTGAAGCCTGGGGATCGAAAGTTTCTGGTGAAATGCAGGAGGAAGAATATCAACAGGTGATAGAAAAGGCCTGTCCCGGAGCAGGAGCCTGCGGCGGAATGTATACAGCAAATACCATGGCTTCCTCAATCGAAGCATTAGGAATGAGTTTACCTTTTAACAGTTCCAATCCTGCTACAGGAGCTGAAAAAACCCAGGAAAGTGTAAAAGCGGGTGAAGCGATGAAATACTTGCTGGAAAATGATCTTAAACCTAAAGATATAGTTACCGTCAAATCATT
>CAXGBX010000359.1:0-2564 GCA_964008195.1 uncultured Flavobacteriaceae bacterium | reverse complement strand
TTAGCGTAGGATTCTGACGTATTTGAAAATTTTGTCAATTGTAGAGCAGATTCTAAATTAGAATAAGAGTTTTTAAAATTAGTGTATCTGCGAAGGAGTGAAACAACTGAAGCAGTCTCATTATTCAATAGTTCAGATAGCTTCGTTCTGTTGCAGCGCAGTCAATGGACTGATTTAAGTTTGTAATTTCAACGAAAGAGACCTCACAGGTTTCAAAAACCTGTCAGGTCTGATATGATACTGAATGTCAGTAATTAAAATAAATTATTTTATTTAGATGAAAAAAATGTTTCTTTTAATAGTTTCAGTTTTAGTACTCATTTCCTGTAATCCTCAGGAAAATGCTAATAGCCATGAATTCAATGGGGAAGCTCTAGGGACTACTTATATGGTCCGTTATTTTTCCGAAGATGACCTTAAGTTTGAAATTGCTTTAGACAGTATTCTGGAAGATATCAACTCTTCCATGAGCACCTATATTATAAAATCTGATATCTCCCGAATCAATAGGGGTGATACTACGGTTAAGGTAGATGAACACTTTGTGAAGGTATTTAATGCTTCAGAAAAGATCTTTAAGGAGACTGAGGGTTTTTTTGATCCAACTGTGGGAGTTCTAGTCAATGCTTATGGATTTGGCCCCGGAAAAGCTCTTAAACAGGTTGATAGTGTAAGACTGGATTCTTTAAAAAATCTTGTCGGTTTTGATAAGATCAAGTTGGAAGATCATATTTTTCGTAAGCAACACCCATCAATCTACCTCGATTTTAATGCCATTGCAAAAGGTTACACGATAGATGTTATCGCATATTATCTGGAAGCTAAAAATGTTGAGAATTACCTTATCGAACTTGGAGGCGAGCTAAGAGCAGAAGGTAAGAATCTGGAAAGTGATTCAGCATGGATAGTTGGTATTGATGATCCAAATCAAGAGGAGGGAGATCGCAAATTACAGGCGAAAGTAAAGCTTTTCAATGCTGCTATGGCAACATCGGGTAATTATAGGAAATACAGAACCGATTCGCTTACGGGACAGAAATTTGTGCATACAATCAACCCATTATCAGGTAAAGCAGAGCGAAGTAATTTGTTAAGTGCTTCTGTGATTGCTGAAAATTGTATGCTGGCTGATGGCTATGCCACCGCTTTTATGGCCTTGGGGCTGGAACGAACTAAAGATGTTCTTAAAAATTTAGACGCTGTTGAAGCCTATATTCTTTATTCCTCGGAAGAAGGAACAATGGAGATTTTCAGTACTTCTGGTTTTCAGGAACGTTTGGTTGAGTAATATTCTAGTTCAATTGCACCTTAAAATATAAAAAATAGAATAATTGCTATTAGTAAAGTGTATTGCCATTCAGATTATCAAATTCAAAGAGAATTCTCGAAAATAAGGTGACTGTCATTCTGAACGTAGCGACAGCGAAGTGAAGAATCTCAGAGTTTCCTTCTTCATCGGAATCATAATTTTTTGACCCCTAAATACTGGGGAAATCATAATCTAATTCACAATAATAATGGCTGTTTTCTACTAAACTTTTATCAGTTATTTATGGCAAACGGGGATAATCTCTCCTTTAGCCAGTCGATATTTGTCAATTTCGGCCTCGCTTAATTTTGAAGTATAATCTACTTCTTCCACTTTAAAGCCAACAGCTCTCAATTTATCAAAAAAATCTCTCCCGTAAACCCGAACATGGTCATATTGCCCAAAAATCTTAGCTCTTTCTTTAGGATCGGTGATAGAATCATCCTGGAAGGTTTTAGCGCTGTCCAGATCCTGTGGAATTTGTAAAATAGCTGTTCCACCGGGTTTTAGAATCCGATAAAGTTCATTCATGGCCTTCGTATCATCCGGGATATGCTCCAATACGTGATTACATAGAATAAAGTCAAAACTTTTATCCTCAAATGGAAGATCACAAATATCGGCCTTAACATCTGCCAATGGCGAATTAAGGTCTGTAGTGGTATAATCCAGGTTAGGAAGTTTTCTAAAACGCCTGTAAAATGCCTGTTCTGGTGCAAAATGTAAAACCTTCAATTTCTTTTTGAAAAAGTCGGTTTCATTTTTCAGATAAAGCCATAAAAGCCTATGCCTTTCTAATGAAAGGGTAGAAGGGGAAAGTACATTTTCCCGTTGATTTTCATAACCGTAAGGTAAAAACTTTTTGAAACTGCTTCCGTCTATAGGATCGGTGTATTGAGTACCTCTAAGATAAATCTTGATAAACGGCCTTACCAGGTAACTGATTCTAATAAGAACAGGCCTGGGAATTGTATTCAAGGCCAGTTTAAAAAGATTACTCATTCTCTATACTTCAATATCTCCCCAGTTTTCCCCAGATTTGATGCGATATAACTGCATCTCAGAGACTCCAAATTGCTTTGCAAGTACTCTAATACGGGTTTTCCTGTCGGGATCTAAAAGTTTTTTCTTTAGGATTACAGCCTGTGCATAAGTTAATTTGGAATAAGAGGTCACTTTTCTAAGTTTCCTGTTTTTCTTGTTTTCCTTTACTTTAGGACTGTTGTACTGATGTTGGACCCATTCATCCTTGGTG
>CAXGBX010000358.1:0-2567 GCA_964008195.1 uncultured Flavobacteriaceae bacterium | reverse complement strand
TTATGTTGAAGTGGAAGTGACCGGAGCAAATCGTGATCTCCATTCAGGTCTTTACGGAGGAGCAGTGGCGAATCCGTTGATTGTTCTCAGCGATATGATCGCTCAATTAACCGATGATAATAATCATATCACGATCCCGGGATTTTATGATAATGTGGAAAATTTAAGCGATGATGAAAGAGCTAAAATGGCGGAAGCTCCTTTCAGTCTGGAAGAATATAAAGAAAAACTGGATATAAAGGATGTTCATGGTGAGAAAGGATATTCCACGCTGGAAAGAGGGTCTATTAGACCTACGCTTGATGTGAACGGAATGTGGGGAGGATACATTGGTGAAGGAGCCAAAACCGTACTCCCTTCTAAAGCATACGCGAAAATATCTATGCGTTTAGTACCAGATCAGGACTGGAAAGAGATCACTGAGCTATTCAAAAAACATTTTGAAAGTCTGGCACCAGATTCTGTAAGAGTAGAGGTAAAACCGCATCATGGAGGATATCCTTATGTGACTCCAATTGATACCATTGGGTATCAGGCGGCGAGCAAGGCTTATGAAGAAACCTTCGGAAAAACACCAATTCCGCAGCGAAGTGGGGGAAGTATTCCCATCGTTTCGCTTTTCGAAAAAGAACTGGATAGTAAGATCATTTTGATGGGCTTCGGCTTGGATACCGATGCGATCCATTCTCCAAATGAGCATTTTGGAGTGTGGAATTATCTTAAGGGAATTGAAACTATTCCATGGTTTTATAAGCATTTTACGGAAATGAGTAAGTAATTTCTATAGGTATACGTCACTCTGAACGTGTTTCAGGGGCTTAATGATGAGAATCTGAATCAAGTTCATCTTGACGATAAACAACAAACGAAATTCAGTTTTTTATGAACTTAGTTTGATGTCATTTCAACCAGCGGGAGAAATCTCCTATAAAGATTAGATTTATCATTCGTCTCACTTCTTCAAAATGACTTAATTTGGATTGTCATTCAGAACGAAGTGAAGGAATTTCACAGATCTGAGTAATATCTAGTATTACTGAGACTACTTCGGTCTTTACACTCCCTCGCAGTGACTTCCCCATTGATTTTCTGAAACTATTGAGACATAGTCTTATCATAAGATGCTGAAATATATGTAGCAAAACGAGGAATCAGAATTATTCAATTTTGGTTTTTCGTTTTTATATCTTTGCACCTCAAATTTTTAACAACATGAACAAACTATTAAGTACCTGTCTGCTAGCTACAGCACTGACTTTTGTATCCTGTGATGAGGAAAGGAAAGATTCAGAAATGGCACAGACAGAAAAGACTTCTCAGGAAGATTTCAATTTTCAAGCAGAAGAATTCGCAGATATCAAGATTCTGCGTTATCAAATCCCGGGATGGGAAAATTTGAGTTTGAAGGAGCAGAAACTAGTGTATTATCTAACTCAGGCCGGACTTGCCGGGCGTGATATCATCTGGGATCAGAACTATCGACATAACCTGAAAATTCGTGAGGCAATTGAGAATATCTATGCAAATTATGAGGGAGAAAAATCTGGTGAAGACTGGGATGCTTTTGAAACTTATGTAAAAAGGGTATGGTTCTCTAACGGAATCCATCACCACTATTCAAATGCTAAATTAAAGCCGGAATTCAGTAAAGAGTACTTCGATACTTTATTGAAAGAAACTAATACAGATCTTACTGGTGAAGCGTACGAAGTGATCTTTAACGATAAGGATGCTAAAAAAGTAAACCTTAACGAGGCTGAAAGGTTTGATCGAAGGTTCTGCCGTAAATATGTACGGTGAAGGGGTAACTGCTGCCGAGGTAGATGCATTTTATGCTAAAAAGAAATCTCCAAATCCTGAAAAGCCCTTGGCTTATGGAATCAATACCATGCTGGTTAAGGAAAACGGAAAACTGGTTGAGAAAGTTTATAAAAGTGGCGGACTTTACGGAGACGCGATCGATGAGATCGTAAAATGGCTCGAAAAAGCTAAATCCGTTGCTGAAAATGAAAAGCAGGCGAATGCTTTAGGTCTTTTGATCGATTATTATAACACGGGCGATCTTCAAACCTGGGACGAGTATAATGTTGCCTGGGTAGAAGCTACTGAAGGAAATATAGATTATATCAACTCGTTTATCGAGGTTTATAACGATCCTAAAGGCTATACCGGTTCTTATGAAAGTATTGTTCAGATCAAAGATTTTGATATGTCTGAGAAAATGAGCAAGGTAGAACAGAACGTTCAGTGGTTCGAGGATAATTCTCCAATTATGGATGAACACAAAAAGGATTCTGTAGTAGGCGTTACTTATAAAACCGTGATCGTTGCCGGTGAATCTGGAGATGCTGCTCCAAGCACTCCTATTGGTGTAAACCTTCCAAATTCCAGCTGGATTAGAAAGCAACATGGAAGTAAATCGGTTTCATTAGGAAATATTATCAATGCTTATGAAAATGCCGGTGGAACTGATAAACTGAAAGAATTTGCTCATGATGAAGAGGAAATTGCCCTTTCAGAAAAATATGGAAAACAGGCAGATAAACTGCATACAGCGCTTCATGAGG
>CAXGBX010000357.1:0-2569 GCA_964008195.1 uncultured Flavobacteriaceae bacterium | reverse complement strand
TAGAGGATGTTATTAATGATCTAAACAGGCACTGGGAAGTTAGAGTTGTGAAGTACGAAGCGAAAAGTGGAAGTTGGAAAATTGAAAGTTTGTTATATTAAGGGCAGTTAAAATTTGAAATTTGGAATGTTTGAAGAGAAATTGAAACTTTTTTGAAATTGGTTATATTCGCTTCATGCTTTCTAAAAAGACCAAGTACGGAATTAAGGCTCTGGCATATATCGCCAGGAAAAGTGATAGAAAACCGGTTCAGGCTTCAGAAATATCTGAAAGTGAGAACATTTCGCAGAAATTTCTTGAAAGCATTCTTCTGGAATTGCGAAAATCTGGTTTTCTAGGCTCAAAAAAAGGAAAAGGCGGTGGATATTATCTAATAAAAGAACCGGTGGATATTAGAATGACAGCCGTAATCAGGGTTTTGGAAGGACCTATTGCGATGGTGCCTTGTGTAAGTCTGAATTATTATGAGAAATGTGATGATTGTCCTGATGAAAATACCTGTTCGGTACATAAACTAATGATTCAGGTTCGGGATGCTTCACTGCATGTACTTGGTGAAAATACACTGAAAGATATTGCCTTTCCGCAGTAATTCAAGAGTGTTAAAATAAGATTTTTATTGTTGAAATAATTGGTGGTTTTACAAACGAAACATAAATTTGTTTAAAACCTAGTAAATCTATAGGTTAATAGTTTTATGGAAAAAATGATAATGTTTCTAAACCATAGCAAAGCAAAAAATACTTATAAGAAGGATAGATCTGAAGATCGGCCCATCAGGAGTATTCTGAAAACGATTAGCTGGAGAATTGTGGGAACTATTGATACCATTATAATCTCCTGGGTGTTGACAGGAGAAATTAAAACAGCCCTGGCTATTGGTTCAGTAGAATTAATAACGAAGATGATCCTGTATTTTGGACATGAAAGGGTTTGGAACCTAATAAATTTTGGAAAAGAATAGTTGTATGCCATTCAAATTAAAGCCGGTAACCAAAAAAAGTAAGAGAGATGAAAAAATTTACGGATATAGAACTAATAAAGCTGAATAGTCAGTTACGGGGTGTAGCACCTTCCGAGATTATTCAGTGGGTTTTATCCTCCAGCGATAAGCCGGTAGTGACTACTAATTTTAGACCCTATGAGGCGGCAATTCTTCATGCCTGTGCAAAGGTTGATCCTAATATTAAAGTGATATGGTGCGATACTGGTTATAATACCCCTCAAACATATAAGCATGCAAAATTTTTGATAGAACAATTGAAGCTTAATGTGAAGTTATATACACCTAAGGAGACCACAGCATATAGAGATGCTTTTTTTAATGGGATTCCGCAAGTAGATTCTCCGGAACATGAAGAGTTTACCAGGCAGGTAAAACTTGAGCCTTTTCAACGCGCGATGGCTCAGCAAACTCCTGATATTTGGTTTACAAACCTTAGAAAAGGACAAACAAGTTTTAGGGACAGTATTGATATTTTGAGTTATTCGAAAGAAGGAGTATTAAAGGTGAGTCCATTCTATCATTGGGGCGACGAGAAGCTTGACGGCTATCTACGTGAAAATAGACTCCCGAATGAGTTCAAATATTTCGATCCTACTAAAGTATTAGATAACAGAGAATGCGGTTTACACGCTTAAAAGTATATAAATGAGTTCAAAATTAAATCAAAATACACTAGAAAGCGAAGCTGTCTACATCTTCAGGGAAGTAGTGGCTCAATTTGAAAATCCTGTATTGTTATTTTCAGGAGGTAAAGATTCTATCACATTGGTTAGGCTTGCTCAAAAAGCCTTTTATCCGGCTAGAATCCCGTTTCCGCTTTTGCATATAGATACCGGGCATAATTTTCCTGAAACTATTGAATTTAGGGATAAATTAGTAGAAGAGCTGGGACTTCAGCTTATTGTGCGCCATGTTCAGGATGATATAGATAATGGTAAGGCGGTTGAAGAACGAGGTAAATATTCCAGTAGGAATTCCCTGCAAACCAATACGCTTTTAGATGCCATTGAAGAATACAAATTTGATGCTTGTATTGGTGGTGCCCGTAGAGACGAAGAAAAAGCCAGGGCGAAAGAACGAATCTTTTCCGTACGAAATGATTTTGGAGAATGGGATGAAAAGAATCAGCGACCTGAGGTTTTTGATATGCTGAACGGTAGGATTGATATTGGGCAGAATGTTCGTGTTTTTCCAATTTCTAACTGGACAGAACTGGATGTTTGGAGCTATATAGATTCAGAAAAAATTGAGATCCCTTCTATTTATTTCGCTCACGAAAGAGAGATTTTTGAACGAGATGGATTGATCTGGACAGCTTCAGAATACGTGTATAAAGAAGATCATGAAGCAACTGAAAATCGAAGGGTAAGGTTTAGAACCGTTGGCGATATTACCTGTACTGCGGCTGTGGAATCTAATGCAGATTCTATAGAAAAGATTATTCAGGAGATTCGGGAATCAGCAATTTCTGAAAGGGGAGCTCGTATCGATGATAAAAGATCTGAAGCCGCGATGGAAATCAGAAAGCAACAGGGGTATTTCTAATGCCCCTAAATCCCCAAA